>JAJFFW010000135.1 GCA_021776435.1 Parvularculaceae bacterium
GCTTCATCCAGAACAAAATGGCGCGTCACCGAATGCTGCGACCAGACGACGATGACGGCCGTCGCCTCCTTCAGCGCTCGGCCGGTCTCGGCGCGAAAGTCCGAACCGGGAGGAATATCCGGGTCCCACCAGACGTCGAGACCTGCTTCTTCCAGCGCCTCGGCCATCGGGCGAACCCGCTCGCGGTCCTGGCGGCCATAGGAGATGAAAACGTCCGTCAACGGTTTGCTCCCCGCGTTTTCCGGCTTACCGGTTCACAACAAACCGGTCACCGACCTCGTCGATGACCGGACCGAGCAAGGTCACAAATAACGCAACACCCGGAATGAACGCTTTCTGGAAAGTATCGGGATCCATTTTCACCAGATCCGCCATACATGTGTAAAAGCCAGACATTTCTGACCCGCCAAGCAGCAGCACCCAGACGCCGAAGGCAAGATAAGAAACGATAATTTGCCAAACACCCGCCCGGTGCAGAACGGCGAGATAAAGAAAATTCAACACGGCGGCGATGCCCACAGCCCAAGTGTAAGTCGTGTAATCCGCTGCCTGAAGAACCCCGAGTGCAGTGATTGTTTCCGCTGGAATATATTTGACCAATCGCGTCGCGAATCCGTCCGCTTGAACGGATCCCGCGCCGTCAAGCGAACGCGTTCGAACCTTCGCGACTTCGCGTTTCGTAATAACCCGTCTCATAATTTTCCCCTTCAAAAAAAATCCCGCGCTTTATTGCGATCGATCCGTGATCCGTCCCGCCTTTGCCAATTGGCGATAATACTGGCCGAGCGCCGTAAGCCGCACTGGTTTGCTCTCTAGCGCCGCCCAGTAAAGGTCGTTTTCATTGCCCTCGCGCATCAGTTCTTTCACCGGTTCAAGAAGACCAGCGACTTGATAGCGTTTGAACTGCTTGAAGATCTTGATTTTGCGTTTGATTTCCTTGCGTCGTTTCTCCGAAAGCTCTCCCCTTACGGCCTTCCCGTCGACAATCTTGTCTTCAACCCGGATTTTCGATTTTTCGTTCCTGTCGAATTTTTCAAGCTCCGTATGTTCGTATTCGGGATCCATCATGTAGTGGAAGTCATGGGTCGGGAAAAATTCCGGATCCGGAAGCTGACGGAGTTCGACGACCGAAACTTCCGGTCGACAGCGGCGAATGATTTCCCAGTCGCTCGCATGGGTCTTGTACATCGGCCGTTGCTCCTGCGGGCCGAGCGCGGCTTCTGCATAAGAAAAGATGGACGCCGGGGACACATTGCCGAGGACATCCGCGGCGCCGCCTTCGAGGGCGCCGACAACGAGTTTGGTGAAGACGCCGCGCCCGTCAATTTCCATTGCCGGTTCGTGGGGCAGCGACGCCGACAGGATCGAAATACCGGCCTTGAGTTTCGCCAGGCCATCTTCGTCGGGTGGATTGCCGACGACGCCGCTGTGGCAGGCGTCGATAATTATAGTGACGGAATTCGCGCCGCTATGACGATTGGCGAGCAGAACAAGGTTTTCCATTTCAACGCCGAGATCATCATCACGCGCATCAATCTCCTGCGTCACCAGATGGCCGCCATATTCATTAACAGCGCCGTGTCCGGAGAAATAGAACAGAATATCGCCGGTGAATTTTTTGTTAGGCCCTTTAGAATCCTCAAATAGATCGAGCCATTTTTTCTTGATCACTTTGGTTGTGATCGGCTCGGCGCAGCGCCCGCTGACCAGCAACTCACATTCGAAATTTTCAAGATTGCCATCATTGGCGCCAGGTGCGTGTTGCGCAAGCACGCGCGCCATTGAACGCGCATCGGCGACGCATCCTGCTAACGGCGCAACGTGGTGATAGTGATCAATGCCGATGATAAGCGCTCGTCGCTGCGCGTTGCGGTGCGGCGTTGGCAGATTATTCCAATAGCTAGGCCGTGGCGCTCCAAAAAACTGTCGGATCGATCCCCACACCATAATCCCCTCCACCTCGTGACAAGTAAAGCTTGTGATGCGTCTAATCGCAATAAAAAACTTCGTGATCGCAGCTAGTCCTCTGAAAGATTGTCATAAAACTGGGCAGTGCAATATGTTTTATTGGGAAGTTCAATGATTATTGAACTGAATAAGGTTGTGATTGCGGCTGTTTTGCTTAAAACTTAGACTCTAAGCGCTGTACCGACGGGGGTGGGGATGGTTAGAAGCCGCTTCTTTTCAAGGCTTTTTGCGGACCGTGAAACGCGGCGGCGGCTTTACGCTGAGGATCCGCGAAAATCGGCGCCGCCGCCGGCAAAGTCCATTAGAACCAAGGATATCATTTGGGACGATAACGCGAGTGATCAGCGACGCTATCACGATGCGCAGGACGATCCGAGGGTGTCCGCGCCGGACGCGTCAATTCGAAGCAAGAGTGTAATTGGAAGCGACAATCGCAAGCGCGTTGAAGATGCAAAAGCGCCGCCCTATGCCAGAATTGGACTGATTTACGGCTATCGATCGTTGCGAGGCCGGGCCTCGGCAGCAGGCACAGGATGGATGATCAGTGCCGATACGATGATTACCGCTGCGCATACCGTTTATAATCGTGACGCATATGGCGCATCAGAGAACGGCAGACCCGTCAGAGTGCGCGCATGGCTCGGCTATAATGACGACCAATCTCCACCCTATGGCGTTCTCAATGGCAAGGAACTTATCATTCACGAAGATTATATTCGTGACGAAACCAACTTGGCCGTTGACATTGCACTCATCAAAGTCAGCCCCTCCATCGATAATCGCCATGGATGGCTCGACGTCAGGAATGCTTCACGGCCAGCCAACGCTCTAGACCTTTCCTTAGCCGGATATCCGCTGGATTTGCAGCGGCGACCATTAAAATTGTATCATGCGAAGGGAACCGCAATATCAATTGAAAACGGCGTTGTTTTCCATGATATCGATTCTTATGCAGGTCAAAGTGGCGCCCCGCTCATGGTGGGCAACGGCGAATCTGCTTTCGCAGTTGGCGTCCATACGCAGGGCAAAAACGAAGCAGCGTCGCAAGGACTGTCAGCAAATATGGGCATTCTATTGGAAGGCGCTATGCTCGATTGGATCCGGCGCCACGTATAGAGTAGATCTACTATCAAATAAACACGAGGGGCACAAAATGGCAGTATTATTTAGGTATTCGCGGTTTTTTTCTGCGCTGCTTTTTGTTTCTGCGGTAGGGAACATAACTTTGTCTTTAGGAGGCGCGAAAGCGGCAAGCGCCCTGACGCGCGATCGTGTCTATTACGGCGGCTGCGTGGCGGTTGATGATCGCTTGGTTAATCCTAGGTTACGATTGAAGGAGTTATATCCTGAGGAGGAAGGTGGGTCGGAAGTGGCCATTTTCGGCGCAATTGCTAGCGCTTTTATCCAGCCGTTTATTTCCAACACCTTAACGCGTTTTGGCGCCGCCTTGCGTCGCGCCTCCGGCGCGGATGGTTCGAATGTGGTTGAGGTCTCCGCGACAAGAGCGATCGAAACCATGCGCGGGGAGAGCGCCGCTTGCATACAATTTGTAAGAGGCGATTTCTTTGACTCTCCATCCGCACTTCGCGCTTCAGAAGGAATGAAGTCAGGCCTACCGGCTAGTATTGAGGCGGAACTCCAGAACGAAGGGATTTTGCTAAAAGGCAAACCGGAAATATTCCTAGAAATGGCTCTGAAAGGCGACTATGGCCGCAACGCCCTTACGCTTGCGCCAACATATTTTACCTACGGCGCAACCTTGAGAGATCATTCCAGCGCAAAAAAATCCCGAGGACTTGTTACCAAAGTTCAGTTTTATCCTGTTGGTGTTGCACCTGATCATCCGACGACGCGTGGAACTTTTATCGCGCTTGGCGCATTCAAGACGGGTGAATATCGTCAGTTCGATGTGCTTCCCGCGGGCGTTAGCAATGGTCCGCCGCCTTTTTATGAAGAAAGGAAACTTTCGCAGTTTCATCGGCTGACAGGGCCGGAAACGACGGGAAAGGTTCACCGCAACATGCTTGAAAGTGAAAAAAACGCATTTCACAAGAGTATTGGCGAGGCGCCTGAAGTGACTGAGTTTCACGAAAATACGAACGAAAAAGGAGATTTTGACACGTTCCATTCGCGCTTGGCCGCGTTCGATCCTGAATTGCCTGCAAAA
>JAJFFW010000136.1 GCA_021776435.1 Parvularculaceae bacterium
GATGTCGGCTATTGTCAGGCGGCGGCGGGTCGGCTTGAAGAAGCCGATGGCGTGTTCAAGCGCTTGCTCGCCTTTTCGCCCGACAATTACGAGGCGCTGGTTGGGCGCGCGTTGATCGCCAAGGAAGCGGGCGAGAAAAGCATTGCTCGAAAGTATTTTCAGGACGCGCTCAACGCCCAGCCGCCGGACCAGAAAATCGACCGCATTATAGAGGCCATGAACCGGCTTTAGGGCGCGCGGTTGACGAGGCGGCGGCTTGCCTTTGGCGGGCTCTCGAAATCAGGCCGCGTCTTCGAATCGCGCCAGCTCCGTCTCGAACGCAAAACGCAATTGCGCGGCTTCCTCTTCGGGCAGCCAGAGCGACATTTGAGGAAAAATTATCCTGTAAAGCGAAAGGCGCGAAGGCTCCCACGGGAGGGTTTGCGCGGCCCGCGCCTCGGCGAGGATTTTATTGAGGCGGACGCGCACCTTGTCGGGGTCAGGCCGATAGACCGGCGGCGCCGGCCCGCCGAAGAGGTCGGGCTGGGCTTCGGTTTTGAACAGGTCCGGTTCAGTCATACGCGCCATGGGGTCAGCTTAAGTTGATTCGAGCAGCGCCGAAATCGCGCATGCGGCTTTGGCTCTATTCCTTATCAGGAAAAGCGGCGCTATAGGCAGCATCAATTTTCCCCATCTGCTCGATGGTGAAGGCAAGGGCGTCGGCGATTGCGGCGACATGGTTGATCTCATCAAGGGTGAGGGCGGGCGATTCAATCAGGTCGCAAAATGCTCTATTTTTTGGCCGCCCGTAGCTGATTGAGGTCGAACAGGCGTTTGAGAATTTCTTCATCGGTCAGGGCGCCAGCTTTAAAATCTTCTTCCCAGCCGTAGGCGGCTGCGACCGCTTCGTCGAGCACACGGTGGGCGTTATCGAGCCATGCGGGCCGTTCATTATAGAGATTGGTGAGGGTACGTTTTTTGAGTGTTTTCTCAGCGGCCTCATCGACCGGCAGAATGCGATCCGGAAAGCCTTCGACCACTTCTGGCACGCGTTTGACTAGATCGGGCGGGTTCAGCCAGTTCTCGCGAAGTTCGTTCAGGCGTGCCGCCGCTTCAGAGATGCGGATGGCGCGCGGATCATCCACATAGTCCCCAGCTGGAATGTCTGGCGTCAGTCCTTCGGGGAAAGGAAAAGTCACGAAACAAGTTGTGGGTGTGTATCTTGGATCGTTCCCGACACCTAGCCACGTGCACATTCGAAGCGACCAAAGCTCGTGGAAATTGGAATGGAGAATGCCGAAGGAGGTGTTATCGTCGCGGGAAATGGCAACGGTTGCGGAATCAGGATTCATCACCGATGGTCTGAATACGAAGAGTCTGTATTTTGCCACACGCGGCGTAACAATAAATCTATCGATTAAATTAAGCTGCGAACGAAGTTTTGGTTGTGCCTCTTGATATCTCCACCAATTTTCACGGTAAGCTTTTCGCCTCAGGTTTTTTCTTTTTGGGTAAACGTTTTCCAATACGTGTTGGAAAGGCGCTTCAAACAGTGAGGCTTCTTCTTTCGGAGTATGTGAACCAAAGTCGATTATCCATTGCCCTGATGATCTTCGCGTAACGTCTTGTCCATTAGTCCACGGGCGTAAAACCGAGGCGTTGTGCTTTCCATTTGGATTTAAGGGTGCCTTGAGCCATTCAACCGCGGTTTCATATGGAACATTGAATGCACCGTTCTTCATAGTTCCAATGAACGCGCTATCAAAGTTCTCATTTAGTTTTTTAGCATCAGTAAGATCGATCTGAAAATCGTCAGAGGCTGGCGTTAAGTCGGAGTAAATTGCGCCAACACCGCTTCCGTCCAAGATTACTTCGCCTGCATGGGCACCGGCGAAACAAATAACAGATACCCTAACGGCCGCGCCTTCGACAACCCAAGGTTCATCAGACAACGCGCTGAAAATCACACCATTCGAAACAATATGTTTTAAAACCTCTCTATTCGCACCGCCACGTATTGAGTTCGTTGCTACGAGACCGGCCCTTTTGGTCTGACCGCTTTCGATCTTTTTCCAAGCGTTTGACACCCAATAACACACAAGATCTGCCCCGCCGGGCACTAGTTTCTTGTATGTTCCCCTCGCAGCAAAAACGTAATCTTCTCCAAGCTCTGCGATCATTTTTCGATCACCTAGGAACGGCGGATTCCCCACGATCACATCCGCATCGGGCCATTCGGCTTCGCGCCATTCGCCGCTGTCGGGGTCTTTTTCGATCAGCGCGTCGCGGCATTGGATATTGCCGAGGCGGCGCAGGATCGGGTTGCGGCCCGCATCGAAACCGTTTCTCCGCATCCACTGAATTTCACCGACCCAGATGGAGACGCGGGCGAGTTCGGCGGCGTAAGGATTGATCTCAATGCCTTTGACCGCCTCCGGCCCGACGCGCGGCGGCTGGCGTTTAAAGCCCATCGCCTCGGCGTCGAGATTTGCCTTGTGCTCGATGTCTTTCAGCGCCAACAGCGACAGATATAAAAAATTGCCGGAGCCGCAGGCGGGGTCGAGCACGCGAAAGCCGCGCAAGTGCTCCAAAAAATCTTCGAATAATGTCTGCCCGGCATTCAGCGCTTTGGTGGCGCGCGCCTTTTCGGCTTTGATCAGCTTTTGACGGTCGGCCTCGCCGCGTTTGACGAGCGCATCGCCGCCCTTCATCAATTTTGTCGCCTCGTCCTGCACCGCGGCGATTTTGTCTTCGGCCTTGTGCGCCGCATCGGTGTGTTTGGCGATCCTGGTCTTTACGGTGGCCCAATCCTTTGTCAGCGGTTCGATGATGACCGGATTGATGATCATCATGATCTTTTCATGATCGGTGTAATGGGCGCCGAGCTGGGAGCGCTTCGACGGGTCGAGCCCGCGCTCAAACAGCGTGCCGAGAATCGACGGATCGATATCGGCCCAGTCGAGCTTTGCGGCCTTCAGCGTGAGGCGCACATCTTCGTGGTCGAGCGGCAGCGCTTCATCACTGTCGAACAAACCGCCGTTGAACCAGGGAATTTCTTCGAGCCCGAACTCGCCGCCGTCTTTCATCGCCGCGAAAAGCCGTTGCAAATAGGTTTGCGCTTTTTCGGGCGCCTGTTCGGAACGGCGCAGCGCTTTTTCAAAAAGCTTGCCCGGCAATAGCCTGACATCCTCGGCGAACATGCAAAATACAAGTCGATTGACGAAATGAGCGACTTTGTGCGGCTCATGCCCGCGCTCGCGCAGACGCTGGGCGAGGGCGGAAAAATCGTTCGCCGCTTGCGCCGTCAATTGTTGACGGGTTTTTTTCGGTTTCAGCCGGTCGGGGTCGGAAAACGCCGCTTTGAGGAGATCGCGTTTGCCCGCATCGAGCAGATCGGCGAGCGCGATTTCGTGTTTTTCCTGAACCGTATTGGTCCAGTTGGTGCGGATGATGATCGTCTTGGTGTCACAGACGATCAGCAGCGGCGGGCTTTCCAGCGCCACCGAATAGCGAAGAAGCTGATTGTAAGCGCGGTCGAGGTCTTTGTGCGGGCCTTTATATTCCCAGCCAAAGCAGCTCTTTTTCCAGACATCGGCGAAACCCTGACCGCCGGTTGATTTGGTCGCGCCTTTTTCGAAACAATAAACCTCGCCGGTCTGATCGACGTCCACGGGTTTCGGCTCGTCCAGCAATTCGCACAGATCGTTAAAGTGCGATTGTGCGGCGGCGCTTTCCTTGAGCGTTGAACGCTCCCATTTGCGGATGAAATCGGCGGGGGTCATGCGGTTCCTTTTGTTTCCTTCTTCCCGTATTTGGCGGGGGCGTCTAGTTAGGCGTCCTCTGTTCTCGCGATTACTTGTTCATTTTCATTCTTCGCATTTCGTTAGCAGCCATCATAAGGGAGATGAAAAGGGGTCGGATAGATATCCCCGGTTTTTTTGATTCTTGTAATGATCCCCGGTATTTAGGCGCGCGTGCACGCGCCGTTAAGGACGCGCCCGCGCTTGACCCTCCGGCGCGGCCCGCCTAGAGCATCGGGCGATCAATGGGGTGTCCCGATTCGTACGGATGGCTACATTGTTCTCCCGCTCATCCCCGCCTTCGCGGGGATGGACGGGATTTGAAGTTTTCTGGTCGGTGCTTGCGGCGATAGGGTCAGGAATGTCAAATTCGCTCCACTAGCGCCCGCCGCGCCAACCCGAAGCCGGAACCATGACCGACAAGAAGACCCTCAAGAAAAAGCAGTCCTTTCAGGGGTTGATCATGACGCTCCAGCAATACTGGGCCGATCGGGGCTGCGTGATCCTGCAACCCTATGACATGGAAATGGGGGCGGGCACGTTTCACCCGGCGACGACGCTGCGCGCGCTCGGGCCGAAGCCGTGGCGGGCGGCTTACGTGCAGCCTTGCCGGCGCCCAACCGACGGGCGCTACGGCGCCAATCCCAATCGCTTCCAGCATTATTATCAGTTTCAGGTGGTCATGAAGCCGAGCCCTGAGGATATTCAGGAGCTTTATCTCGGTTCCCTTGACGCCATCGGCGTTGACCGGCGCGTGCATGACATCCGCTTCGTTGAAGATGATTGGGAAAGCCCGACGCTGGGCGCCTGGGGCCTCGGTTGGGAGGTCTGGTGCGACGGCATGGAAGTCAGCCAGTTCACCTATTTCCAGCAGGTCGGCGGGTTTGATTGCCGTCCGGTGACCGGTGAAATCACTTACGGGCTCGAACGTCTCGCGATGTATGTGCAAGGCGTTGATAACGGTTTCGATCTCGATTTCAATGGTGAGACCGGTGAGAAAGCTATGACCTATGGCGACGTGTTCCATCAGCAGGAAGTGGAATTTTCCGGCTATAACTTCGAATTGGCGAATACGGATGTTTTATTTGATCAGTTCAAAGAGGCTGAAGCGTCCTGCCTGGCGATCATCGAGGCGGGCGAGACGGCGGGAAAATCCTATGCACTGCCGGCCTATGACCAGTGTATCAAGGCGAGCCATCTTTTTAACCTCCTCGACGCGCGCGGCGTAATATCAGTGGCCGAACGGCAATCCTATATTCTGCGTGTGCGGACACTATCCAAGGCGTGCTGCGAGGCTTGGCTCGAGAGCCCGCAGGGGCGGACGAAAGGGGCGGGTGTCGTAGATTACGCGATAGTGTAACAAATTTAACGATTTGCACACTTCCTAATTACGCACTACAATAGAGCCCGCAACATGCGGGAGAGAATACATGCCTAAATTGTTTGATCTCAATGTGGTTGGCGTGATTGTAGCGTCAATCGCGTTCTTTTTTGTCGGTTATTTGTGGTACGGAGTAATTTTTACCGACCTTTGGATGTCGGAAATGGGCATTACGGCTCAAGACGGAGTGGACGAAAGCCCAATCTGGATGGCTGGCGGTTTTTTGATTACCATTCTGCAGGTCATTGGCGTTGGCCTTGTTCTCAAGTGGAAAGGCGCTGGTACGATCGGTGAAGCGGTTAAAACTGCGCTGATTATCTGGGTGCTATTTGCGCTGCCGTTTGCGCATTATCAGTATCTTTATTCAGCTATGCATAGCTCAACCATCCTGATGATCGATGCGTCGCATCTATTGGTTGGATGGGTTGTGTCGGCGGTTATTTTGTCAGTGATAAAATAATCGAAAAAATATCGATTAATGGCGTGGGGAGGCGGCAACGTCTCCCCCGCTTATTTTAACCGCCGGCGGATCGCGCCGCGCAGGTTTCTATCGGGGTTCTTAAGCGTCGCTCACCTCTTGGGTCGCTATTTAATCCGTTGAACACGGATCGTTGTCTTAAGGTCGTTAATCTGCATTCTGTACCGACCCGCCAGGCCCTCCTTTATCGTCACGCTGTTGACTTTTTCGTTTTTAGGTATGCGTACAGAATCGTTGTAAGAGGATGATTGACGCCACACCTGCCCGTTTTCCAGATAGGCCGTTATGATGCCGCGGTCGTTGACCTGGAATTCAGTAACCCGAGCTGTCAGGTGTTGCTTTTTCCGTTTTTCTTTCTTGATTTTTTTGGTTTTGGCTAATTGCTTCGAGCCTATAGCATCGGGCGATAAATCAGGATCGCCCGATGCTATAGTTTTCTTTGTGGTCGCGCCGGTTTCGCGAAAAACCGGTTCCCACTTTTTCGCCCGGCGCTCTAATGTGTTCTCAAGGCTGTCCTCAAACATGTCCTCTGGGGCTGCAGCCTCTCCATCCTCCTGGTCATCGACGTTAGCAATGCGGGTGACGCGTGTCGCTTTTAAGGTTGTGACCGTTTCTTCCAGGCAGGAAAGCCGCTCGCTGTTGTCTTCGATTTCAAGGCAGGCGACGGCGGCGTCGATGGCGTTGTTTTGAGCCGTCTGTGCTGACGCGGATGTGAGACCCAGCGCGCTTGCGGTCAAGCCGATGCTAATGGAAAGGATGATATGACGCATTTTACGAGTGCCCCTGTTGATCAATGCATATCCTGGCATGCACTCATTGTGGCAGACAAATATATTGTGGGCAAATATAATGCAGGCGGGCTGGTGTATCAAAGCATGGGGAATTCAATAGGCTCAACGGTTTATAGGTCTTTATTGCGGTGTTTGGATGGATTATGGCGGGAATACATAAAGTCACACGGTTCTTACGCTGGACGGTTGCAAGCGTTCTTATCGGCTCCCTTATCTGGGCGGGCGCGCTGCGCTTTACGCCTCCAGCGGGCACGATGTTGATGGTTGAGCGAAAACTTTCCGGTGAAGATATCATTCATCCGTGGACGCCTCTTGATGAGATATCTCCGCATCTGGTGCGGGCCGTCATCGCTGCAGAGGATACGCGGTTTTGCTTTCATTACGGTGTCGATCTGGAAGCGATCGATGAAGCGCTGACCGAGTCAAAAAACGGAAAGCGCTTGCGCGGCGCCTCGACGATTTCCCAACAGACAGCGAAAAACGTCTTTTTATGGAATGGGCGAAGCTGGCTGCGTAAAGGCGGTGAGACGTGGTTTACGCTGGTGATCGAAACTTTGTGGCCGAAGCGCCGCATTATGGAAATCTATCTCAATGTGGTGGAATGGGGCGACGGATTGTTCGGGGCCGAGGCTGCATCGCAAAAACGATTTGGTAAGCACGCAAAAAACCTGACAAGACAAGAGGCTGCGTTACTGGCATCCGTCCTGCCCAATCCTCAAAAGTGGCGGGTTGACCCACCAGGGCGCTATGTACGGGCACGCGCCAGAACCCTACGTGGGCGGATGGAGCAGGTGCGTCGCGATGGCCTCGACGGTTGTGTTCTCGGGTGATTGAGGAGGCTCTGGGTCTTGCCAGATGAACGCATCCGTCGTCAGATACCATTCCAATGGAATGGAGGTCTTGATGGCGCAGCCGCTCATTGCTCAAAAATCCCCGATCCCGGTTGAGGTGGAAGAGGGCAAGACTTACTTTTGGTGCGCCTGTGGTCGCTCGGCGAACCAGCCGTTTTGCGATGGCGCACATAAGGAAACGGAATTTACGCCGCTCGCTTATAAGGCGGAAGAGACCAAACGGGTTTTCTTTTGCGGTTGCAAACATACGGGCGGTGCGCCGCTCTGCGATGGGAGCCACAACAAGCTGTGACCGTTTTGCGCATCATCATTCCTTTGCTGGCGTTTTTTACGGCGGCATGTAGCGCGGGTGACAACAGCGCGAAAGCGCCGCCGCGCATTACCATGAAAACGGATCTGGGGGTTGTCGTTTTCGAGCTTTATCCCGATAAGGCGCCGGTGACGGTTGCCAATTTCCTGCGTTATGTCGACGAGGGCGCTTATCATGGCGCTGCTTTCTATCGCGCAACGCATCCTGAAAATGACCCGATGATCGAGGTAATTCAGGGCGGCTTGTGGGAGCCGCGCCGGGAAGGTGAGCAGGGGTATGCGTTCGTTGCGCCCTTTCCCGAAATTCCCCATGAAACAACACAGATGTCCGGTCTTTCCCATACGGATGGTATGATGTCGATGGCGCGTAATGAGCCCGGTACGGCGAGCTCCGAGATCTTTATTTCGATCGGCGATAATACGGAGTTAGATTTTGGCGGCGCGCGCAATCCGGACGGGCAGGGTTTTGCAGTTTTTGGTCGGGTTGTCGAAGGCATGGACGTCATTCATGCCATCAATGCGGCGCCGACCAGTGACGGCGAAGGCTTTGAGGGGCAAATCATCATCGAGCCGATCCGCATTTTGAACCTCACCCGCAACAACAAGGCCTTATGACACAAGAAAAAAACGACCGAACAACCAGCGATCGCCATACGGATATTCTCGACGGTTATATGGCCGGCGAGTCGCGCTTTAATGACTGGGCCCATGAAAAACTCGGCGATCTCATTCTCACCGACTGGGAATGGGGGCGGATCGCCATGCGTTGGGACATCGATGATCGATTCGTCATGCCGGACGGCGTGATGTTCGGTGGGCATATCGCCTCGGTCGCCGACCATATCGCGGGCCTGACGGCGATGACCGTGCTTGAAGCCAATGAAGAGCGGTTTCGCACTTCTAAGCTGGAAACCAATTTTTTCAGACCGGTGATGCGGCCCTTCGTTGAGATCGACGGCCGGGTTGTCAACGCCTCGAAGACGCTGATCCATGTCGAGGCCGATTTCATAACGCCTGAAGAAAAAATTGCGGTGCGTATCAGCGCTGTTCAGGTCCGCAGGATGACCGGGTGAGGATCGCCCGCCATCGCCGCCGTCAATCGCGCAAAAGCACGCCTGCCTATTGCCGCCGCGCGGGAGCGCACCTATAGCAAAATGCAATAAGGTTGAATCGGCATTTTGCTATAGATTTTTGTTTTATCGCATGATTTTGCGAAAAACCGGTTCCTGCTTTTTCGCATCATGCTCTAGAACCCCCGCTATGCCAGAACTGCTCTTAGAACTCTTTTCCGAAGAAATCCCGGCCCGGATGCAAGCCCGCGCCGCCGCTGATCTTGAACGCATGGTTAAGGCCCGGCTGAAGGAGGCGGGGCTGGCGCCGGAGGGGATCAGGGCGTTCGCGACCCCGCGACGCTTGTCGCTG
>JAJFFW010000137.1 GCA_021776435.1 Parvularculaceae bacterium
GGCGCTGTCGGGTCCGATGGCGACGTGCGCGCTCATAACCGGGCTGGCGAACGTTTTGAACAAGGCCGGGCGGCGCTTGAAGAACACTATGCACCGTTTGGAAACATCACGATTGACGCGGTCGAAACCGGGAAACCCCTTCCCTATGCGGATAATTCTGTCGATATGGTGTTGCTGGCGCTGATAATCCATCACCTCCATTATAATGAGGACTCTGGAGAGGCTATTCCGCCGAGTTCGGCTGAAACCTATGCTGATATCAAGCGAGTGTTAAAACCCGGCGGCGTATTTGCAATCATTGAGCATAAGGCTGTTGAGGGTTCGTCGCGCAAAGACAGTGCGGCGTGGCATCGCATTCCCGAGGAGATATTGAAGGCGGATATTACATCCGCAGGGTTTGTGTTTGATGGTTCGGCCGATGGCATTCATTTCAATCCCGATGACGATCTCCATAACAATTGGAATGACGCGGGTCTTCGCGGCAAGACAACGCGCCTTGTTCATCGATATAAAAACCCGGATTAAAGCGTTTCCTTCCCTCCAGGCGCTCTGACCAATGGGCGCCTGAGGGACGAGATATTTTCGACACCTATGATTGTGTTAGAAAACCGGTTCCCCCTTCTCCAGAAGATGCTAGCAATGCGCGTGAGGACCGTATCTGGCGCACTTGAAAACCAGATCGGCGTCACCTGATTGGATCGACAAAATAAGTGGGAGACAGGTTTGCCGGCGCATCCCTCAAGAACCGCCTTTGTCATCGCCAGTCGCCGGTCGCCTTTGGCGCAGGCCCAGGCGAGACTGGTGCGTGACCGACTAGCGACGGTGATGAACATTGACGCCGCCGACATTGACTGCGTTTTTCCAATCGAAACCTATGTCTCGACGGGGGACAAGAATCTTTCCGGTTCGCTCGCGGACATTGGCGGGAAGGGGCTGTTTACAAAAGAGATCGAAGACGCTCTTTTAAACGGCGCCGCACGCCTTGCGGTCCATTCCATGAAAGATATGCCTGCGGAATCTCCCGAAGGGCTTGTTTGTGCGGCCATACCTGCGCGCGAAGACCCGCGCGACGCCTTTGTAAGCTTTCAATCCGATAGCGTATGGGCGTTGCCACAAGGGGCGAAGCTGGGCGTTTCATCGGTCCGTAGAGCGGCGCAAACCCTTGCCCGAAGACCCGATCTGGTGATTGCGCCGATACGCGGCAATGTCGGCACGAGGCTTCAAAAATTGCGCCGACAAGAAGCGGACGGCACGTTCCTGGCGCTCGCAGGTCTCAAACGTCTTGGCATGGAGGATGCGGCGACGTCGGTTCTCTCGATTGACGATATGTTGCCAGCCGTCGGACAGGGCGCGCTTTTTATTCAGGCCCGTGCGGATGATCGTGAAGCGATTGCCGTGGCGCAGCGACTGGCTTGTCGAGAAACGTCCATATGCACCAACGCTGAACGCGCTTTTTTGGCCGGGCTCGATGGTTCCTGTCGGACACCAATCGCAGGGCACGCGCTCGTCGATGGCGACGAAGTATGGCTTCGCGGAGAGCTGTTATCAATCGATGGCGGTCAACGGTTTCGAGGAGAGCGGCGCTTTGCCTATCACCCGGATAGCGCCGATGAGGCTCGTCGTGCAGGCGCGGATCTCGCAGATGAAATCCGCGCGCTTGCGGGCTCGGACTTTATGACGCGCTTCAGCCAGACATGAGAGTGATCGTCACACGGCCTGAGCAGGACGGGGAGCCTTTCGCTGCTTCGTTGAGCGCGCTCGGCATCACGCCTATTCTCTCGCCGGTCATTGAGATCGAATTCCAGCCGTCGACAGTTGATCTTTCCGGCGTCGGGGCGCTGGCGTTTACTTCCGCCAACGGAGTGCGCGCTTTCTCACAATCTGTGCATAAGCGTGAGATGGCGTCGGGATTGCGCGTTTTTGCGGTTGGCGAAGCGACGGCAAAAACAGCCCTCGCCTCTGGTCATTACGATATCGAAACGGCAGAGGGTGACGTTGGTTCATTGGCCCAGGTGATCGCCAATGGGAAATCGGAAGGCCGGTTTGAAGGCTCTGTGCTTCATATTGCCGGATCGGCGCGGGCGGGGGATCTTGCGGGCGCATTGGCGTCACACGGCGTTTCCTCCAGACGCGAAGTTCTCTATGAGGCCCGGGCGCTCCCCACACTGTCTCCGGCCGGTCAGGCGGCGCTCTTGGATACGCCCCCTGCGGAATGGGTCTCGTTTTTCTCTCCGCGCAGCGCCCGCCTCTTTTTTGACCAGATCCAAAATGCAGGGCTTCAAAAACGCCTTAAAGCGGTCAAAGCGGCGTGCCTGAGTGACGCCGTCGCAAAAAGCGCGCGGGCCGGCTCATGGCGCGATGTACACGTTGCGGCAAACAGTTCAAGCGAGGCGATGCTTGCTCTTTTTCGAGGCTGAAATTAATCGCCCCCGTCCTTGAGCAGAGCCCTTACGAAGCTTAATTACATATTTCGGATAGGGTGTGGCGGTGGCTGATCGGGAGTTTGATGGTGAGTGACAAGGACAAGGCCGATAAGCCGGAAGGACAACAAGGCTCTGAAGACAATTCCGTTGACCCCGCAACCATACCGGAGGTCGAAGCTGAAGTCGTAAGTGATGGCGAAAATGGGGAAACGACTTCCGAAGCGGACAGAGACAATGACAGCGAGATCGCAGATGATGCGACTCTAACCAGTGAAGTGTCGGAAGATGCGGCCGCCGGAGATCAAGACGCTGGGCCGAAGGTGAAACCGAAAGCACAGCATTTTTTGGCGGGCATTTCTCTCGGCGTGATCGTCTTTCTTTTGTTCGCCATATCCGTCGCCGTATTTATGGGCCTGCGACGTCTTGGGGCGCTTGATACGGCTGCACCGGTTGCTGTGGAAGATGGGGCCACGAAAGCGGCGGTCGTCGTGGAGAGTGACGCCACCGAAATCAATCAGGTTGAGACGCCAAATAAACCTGCATCTGGTGCGTCTGATGACGTATTGGCGCCGCCTGTGGCGATCAATGCTGATGACAAGATCGTCAATGACCAAGGTGGAAGCTTTAAAGCCCCCCTTACCGAAAGAGATCTGCCTACAGATGATATTGATGTTTCGGCGGAAGAGACACTGTCCCCGTCCATACAGCTTGATCAACCGGAACCAGAAACGGCCGGTCAAAATATTGATGCGCCAATCGTGTTTGAAGAACGTACGGACCCACGTGAAGCGATCGCAACGCTTCAACGTGAGGCTGAAGAACGCGCTGCTGCTGAAGACCGTGTTGCGGATCTCGTTGCTGGGCCCATAGAGGAAGACACGGTCATTGACGAAGAGACAGACGATGAAGCGGATGAAGGTAAAGCGCAGAAACGCGATTCCTCTTTTGCGGAGACGTCCAAGATCGCCAATGATGTCATTTCACTGAAAGAGGCGTTTCTCGCACAAACCGAAACCTTAAATGCGGCATTGGAAGAGGAACGTCGCCGCGGTATGCGCCAGTCTGCTGAAATCGAAGCGCTGCGGGAGGATTTAGCGCGGGCGTTACAAGAACAAGGCGACCGTGCGAATGCAGAGTTACTGGAACTGCGGACAGAGGTTGAAAACAGTCTGTCGGGGGGCGGGATCCCAGCGCGCAACAATGCTGCGGCGTCACTTGCGCTCATTTCGTTGCAACGTGCTATCGACACGGGCAATTCGTACAGTGATGAGTTGAAGGTTCTTGCGGGCATCGCCCCAGACCTGAGGGCGATTGAGCCGCTTCAAGCGTTTGCCATAACCGGCGTTCCGACCCTCGTGAGTTTGAAGCAACGTTTTCCTGAAGTGGCGTTGGCGGCTCTGACGGCATCTGATCGGGCGCGTGCGACGGGTCCTTTCTCGCGGTTCGCCGCCAATCTTCGAAGCCTTGTGGCCGCCCGCCCGGCAACCCCGCAGGCGGGGAACTCTTCTCGGGCGGTGATCTCGCGGGCGGAAAATGCGTTGGCGCAAAATCATCTCTACGAAGCCGTGCAGGAACTTGAAATGCTCGATAGTGCGGCATCGGTGATGATCGCCCCATGGCTTTCAGATGCGCGTGCGCGCATCATCGCAGAGCAGGCGATTAACGATCTTAACGCTTTGCTCTTAAGTGAACTGCAAAATTAGCACGCCATGACCCGAATTTTGATCTTTCTGTTAAGTGTCGTTTTTCTCGCGGGAGCTTTCACCCTCTTCGCCGGTATGGACGGCCGTATCGAGGCGGAGGCGTTCGGTCAAAAATTTAATCCCCCGACAGGAATTGCTCTAGGCGCGGTTATTATTTTTGTCGGGTTCTTAATCCTCTTCACCAGCCTGACCAAAGACTTGATGGGGTTACCGGGAAAGATCAAGGCGAGGAACGCTGAGATCCGTCGCACCCGGGGGGTCTCCGCGCTGACGCGGGGACTTGAAGCGGTTGCGGTGGGGGACGCCACTGCGGCGCAACACCATGCCCGCATTGCCAGACGCAATCTTGAAGAGCCTGCGCTTACCCGTCTGTTAACTGCGCAGGCGGCGCAACTTGCTGGCGACGAAGGGGTAGCGCAGGAAAATTTCTCGGCGATGCTTGAGGCGCCCGAGACAGAGTTCCTCGGTCTTCACGGGCTGTATCTGCAGGCCCGGCGCGCGGGAGAGCTTGAGGTGGCGCGCGCCCACGCGGAGCGGGCTTTTAAATTGCGAGGAAATGCGCGTTGGGCTTTCGAGTCGGTGTTCGATTTGGGTCTTCAGCGCGGCGCCTGGAGTGAAACACGCGCCATCCTTGAGCGTGCGCGCAAGAATAGCCTGGTAGAACACGAAAGTGCGCGCCGCGGAGAGGCGGCATTGCTAGCCGCAAACGCCTACGCCGCTGCGAGTTCAAAAGATGACGCGACGGCGCTTAGTGAAGCGGAAGCGGCGCTGAAGTTGGCGCCAAAGTTCACACCTGCTGCGGTTCTCGCCGCTCGGCTATTGGTGGAAGCAGATCGAAAAGGTAAGGCGGCAAAATTGCTTGAGCGATCTTTTGCAGTAGCACCGCACCCTGCGATCGTGAAATCTCATGAAGCGCTTTATGTGGAAGAGACAGTTGAAAAACGCGCAGAAGCATTCGAGCGACTGGCTGGCATGGCGCCGGAGTCGCGAGAGTCGAAACTGCTGCTGGCGCGCCGCCGCATACTTTTGAGGGACTGGGAAAAGGGTTCGGCTTTGCTCGAGCCATTGCTGGTGGACCGTCCAACATCGCGGGAATTTGCTGCAATGGCAGCGGCCATGGCCGGCGCCCATGGCGCGCTTTGCGCGCGCCCCTGGTTCGAGAAGGCTGCGGATGCGCCGCGCGATCCAACCCCCGGCGCCGACGGTGAATTTCATTTTACCCGTGAAGGTTGGGTGCAATTGGTCCGTGAATTTATGGTCTATGGCCGCCTTGCCGCACTGCCGCTTGAGGATTCACCTATTGGTTTGACAACTGAAGAAATAAAGTTACTTGCGGCGCCGCCGGTCTGTGAGGACCCTGCATCCGAGTCTGAAGCAAGAATACTTTCCCTAAAATCGGATAAAGACAAAGCCCCTATAGAATTCGCACCGGACGAAACAATCGAAACCGAACTCCCTCCCGAGGCCGATGAAGAGAACCTCGAAGATGTTGCCGCTCGCGCCATCGCTGCTGCGCGTGGTGTTTCTTGATCGCGCCTCATGTGTCGACAGACCCATGATGAGATTTGGTTGAAGATGATGAGCGCGTGACCTTTGTCAGGCGCGTTTGCGATAGCTAGGTTCGGTTGTGTGATGGTAGGTTCTGTTGCGCGCATTTTTTGGTGTAAAGGCTGGCGCGTCATGGACACCAATTCGGTTTTGGTCTACGGCAAAAGCGGTCGGCCCTTTGCGCGATTTCACACGATACCGTTTCGTCACCACATGTGTGCAGGATTCCGGGTCCGGGGTAATACCGAGCAACCCTCGTTCCCCAGCCGAAGCCGTTGTGGCGTTTTGTACGTACCAGTATAATATGACCCCAAAGCTCGCCACAATGATAAGAAAAATAAGAGAACTCACGGCAAATACCCCACTACACCACCAACGACTTTAACCATTTCCCGAGAAAATGGAAACTGCAATCTCACATCGGTATGATGCAAAAGCCGTGCTAGTTTATGGGTGAAGTGAAGAAGCGCGGCGATCAAAGGGGCTTTTCGCCGCCGCGCTATTCGCCTTTTATGGTTAACGTCTTGAGGCGAAACGTCGTGTGTTGTTTGCGAGCGCATGAATTTTCGTCAATCTCGAATCATCAATTTCCTCAACAAAACCGTCGATGAGGTCTTGGGTGCACTGGCGCTCGTTTTTTCGTTGAGCGATTGGGCGTATGCCGGGTGATGTGCAGAGGTTTTGTGCGCGAGTTGCCAGATTATTATAGAGTCTGTGCGTTCCCGCCGATGTTTCAAGCTGATCTTGATTAAACTTGAAGCTGGCCTCGCTCGCCATCGCCGGAAGGGCGGCGGCGCTCATAGCCAGGGCGGAAAGGAAGGCGGTCAATTTGGAAGTCATAGCGAGGTTCTCCTTGATGGAATGTCAAGCTCGCCCTCTGTTGTGATGTGCAATCAATCCGCTCTTGTTATTAATCCTTAGGCGGGAATGATCTTTGTGCGCTATGATTATGAGCAATCCCGTTACGGGAATAAAGTCCGCCAGTCGCGTCAATGGAGCGACTCGACGCAAAACGGCAGAGAAGTCCGGTCATGAGAGGATGCACGAAATGATCTATCGAGGAAAATGGGCCTTGGTTACGGGCGCATCAGCGGGCATTGGCGCGACATTCGCCCGTTCGCTTGCGGCGAAAGGCGCGAATATAGCATTGACTGCGCGACGTATGGACCGGCTTGACTCTCTCGCTGCTGAGGTGAAGCGCGATTATGCTGTTGAGACAAAAGCATTGCCTCTCGATTTCACAGACCCGACTGCGCCACAGCTCGCGATGGATGCGATGTCCTCTGAAGGGTTGCCAGTCGATATTCTCGTCAATAATGCTGGTTTAGGCTTGCCAGGTTTTTATACGGACGTCCCATGGCCGGCTCACCGCGACTTTCTGGAACTCATGGTCACGAGCTATGCGCACTTCGTCAGTCTGGCGCTGCCGGGCATGCAGGAACGCGGATATGGCCGCATCATTCAAGTGGCGTCTGTCGCGGGTCTCGTCCCGGGGTCATCAGGCCACACCCTTTATGGTGCGTCAAAAGCATTTTTGGTGAGCTTCTCCCAATCGCTTGCAGCGGAATGCGTGGGTTCGAATGTAAAGGTCTCGGCAGTTTGTCCGGGGTTCACCTATTCTGAGTTTCATGACGTCAATAATTCGCGAAATATTGTCAACAAGTTGCCGAAGTTCATGTTTATGGAAGCCGCGCCGGTCGTCGAGGGCGCCCTTCGCGCCGTTGAGAATGGTCACGTGGTTTTTGTTCCGGGCGTGTGGAACAAATTCGTTGTCTGGCTGGCGAAGGTCTTGCCGCGGCCATGGGCGGCGGCGATGGTGCGCGGCCAGTCGGCGAAGTTCCGAAGGCAGGAGGGGTAAGAGTGGGCGGGGACGGTGTCAGCCAGTCGCGGTTTACGGCTGATTTGAACCAAAGCGGTCATCGTAGGGCGGGATGAAATCCCGCCATTGCAGCCTTTCAACCCTGAGGGCATGCTCTGGTCATGCTGGCAGCCCCGCTATTGGGAACACGCCATTCGGAACCACGACGATTTGGCGGCTCATGTCGATTACATTCACTTCAATCCCGTCAAGCATGGGCATGTGGGGGAGGTTGAAGATTGGCCCTATTCGACATGGCATAAATACAAGCGGGATTTTGGTCGGGAATGGACGCCGCAAGAGCCGATCATTCCGGTTGGGGAACCATGATGGCGGGATTTCATCCCGCCCTACAAGGCGCGGCGCGCCTCATTCTGAGTTTCATGACGTCAATAATTCGCGAAATATTGTCAACAAGTTGCCGAAGTTCATGTTTATGGAAGCCGAACCGGTCGTCGAGGGCGCCCTTCGCGCCGTTGAGAATGGTCACGTGGTTTTTGTTCCGGGCGTGTGGAACAAATTCGTTGTCTGGCTGGCGAAGGCCTTGCCGCGGCCATGGGCGGCGGCGATGGTGCGCGGCCAGTCCAGAAAATTTCGTCGTCGGCCACGGTAGAGATTTTATTCAACTGACTTCGCCGCCCAGGAGCGGTGTTCATTATCCAGCTCATAGGCCGCTATTGCTGCGAGGGTGACGAGGTCTTGCGCCTGGGCGCCAATCTGAGCGATCTGGACAGGCTTCTCCAATCCGATCAATGCAGGTCCGATCACTGTTGCGCCGCCAATTTGGCCCAGTAATTTTGTCGAAATCGATGCGGAATGGATGCCGGGCGTAACGAGAACATTGGCCGCGCCCTTCAGGCGCGAGAATGGATAGACCTTTCGGTATTGTTCGCTCAACGCCATACGCGGTGTCATTTCGCCTTCATACTCGAAATCGACGTCGTCACGTTGATCGAGAATCGCAACGGCGCCCGCCACGCGTCGAGAGTGCTCTGTATCAGGATTACCAAAATTGGAATATGAAACGAAGGCGACCTTAGGGGTTGAGCCGAGTTTTCTCGCCGCGTGGGCAACCTGTGTTGCAATGTCTGCGAGTTCTGCTGAGCTCGGCAGCTCCGTGATGTTGGTGTCGGCGACGAAGAGTGTTCGGCCTTTCGCCAGAATGATCGAAACGCCGACGACTCTTTCTCCCGGGCGCGCGTCAAGAGCGAGCTTAACGTTGTTCAGGGCGACATCGTAGTGACGCGTTACTCCGGTCACCATGCCATCAGCATGGCCATGAGCAAGCATGCATGCGGCGAACACATTACGGTCCGTGTTTACGAGGCGCTGGGCGTCGCGAAACAAATAACCTCGCCGTTGCAGGCGTTTATAAAGATACCGTGCGTAGGCTGGGTTATGAGTTGAGCGACGGGCGTTATAGATTTCGAATTCTGTATCCACGGGCAGGCCGGTGGAAAGAAGGCCTTCTTTGATTTGTTCTCCCCGTCCGATCAAGATCGCTTTACCCAACCCCTCTCGCTGAAAGGCGTAGGCGGCGCGGATGACTGATTCTTCCTCACCCTCAGCAAAAACAATGCGTTTGGGTTCATCGCAGCTGCGAAGCGTTGCGTAAATTTTTTGCAGGAAAGAAGCGGACGGGTCGAGGCGGGCGGTCAGCTTCTCTTTATAAGACCTCATGTTCTCAATGGGTTTGCGTGCGACACCTGAATCCGCCGCTGCTTTGGCGACAGCCGGCGGCACGGTCGACATAAGGCGGGGATCAAAAGGCGTCGGGATGATATATCCGGTCCCATATTGCAGTCGTTTGCCATAAGCGGCGGCGACTTCATCGGGAACATCTTCGCGGGCCAGTTTTGCAAGTGCCTTGGCGCAGGCGATTTTCATTTCTTCGTTGATCGTGCGTGCGCGCGCGTCGAGGGCGCCGCGAAAAATATAGGGGAAGCCAAGCACATTATTGACCTGATTTGGATAATCGGACCGGCCCGTTGCGATGATCGCGTCACTCCGTACGACTTGCACTTCTTCAGGCGTAATTTCTGGCGTCGGATTGGCCATCGCGAAGATGATCGGGTTCTTCGCCATTGATTTCACCATGTCTTGGGTCGCGGCGCCGCCCACTGACAATCCAAGGAACACATCGGCGCCGTCCATGGCTTCAGCCAGGGTGCGCTTGTCGGTCTCGACCGCGTGGGCCGAACGCCACTGGTCCATCCGTTCCGTGCGGCCCTTGTAGAGCACGCCCTTTGAATCGCACACCAGGGCGTTTTCATGGGGAAGACCCAACGCTTTGATCAGGCTAATCACCGAAAGGGCTGATGAGCCTGCGCCAGATACGGCCACTTTTATGTCTTTGATCGACTTGCCGGTGATGTCGAGCGCGTTGAGAATACCTGCGGCTGCGATAATGGCTGTTCCGTGCTGGTCATCGTGGAAGACCGGAATGTCCATCACTTCTTTCAGGCGCTGTTCAATCATGAAGCTTTCCGGGGCCTTGATGTCTTCCAGATTAATACCACCGAAAGCTGGACCGAGATATTTCACGCAGTTGATGAACGCTTCCGGGTCCCGCGTGTCGACCTCGATGTCGACACTGTCGATATCGGCGAAACGTTTGAAGAGAACACACTTGCCTTCCATCACTGGTTTTGAAGCCAGTGCGCCGAGGTCGCCCAGGCCCAATATCGCGGTGCCGTTGGAGATCACTGCGACCATGTTGCCCTTGGAAGTGTAGTCATAGGCGGTGTCGGGATCGTCGGCGATTCTCTGCACCGGAACGGCGACGCCGGGAGAATAGGCCAGCGACAGGTCTCGCTGTGTCGCCATGGGTTTGGTCGGTGTGATTTCCAGCTTCCCAGGTTTGCCGCCTTGCGTATGAAAATCGAGCGCTTCTTGGTCGGTGATTTTGGTTGTATTATCGTCCATGGAATTTCCTTAGCCGGGCGGTGTACGGTAGCGCTTACGCGGTTGATCTGACACTGGCAAGAATGGCGCGGACATATGCCGAAAATCAAATTGAAGCGGGCTTACGAGACGCCATCGCCGACAGACGGCAAGCGTGTTCTGGTTGAGAGGCTGTGGCCGCGCGGATTGACGAAAGAGGCGGCGGCGCTCGATGAATGGGCGAAAGAACTCGCCCCCAGCCCGGCGCTGCGTAAGTGGTATGCGCATGACCGGGAGAAATGGCCGGAGTTTCAAACACGCTACCGCCGGGAACTCGCCGCCAACACGCAAGAAGTTGATCGTTTGGGCGCGCTTTGCGCCAAAAGTGACGTTACTTTTGTTTATGCGGCGAAGGACGAGGAACGAAACAGTGCAATTGTGTTGTCGGAATTCATCCTCGGCGAGCGTTAAGCTCTGCAGGTTTTTTTTAACACGAACAACGATGTCAGCGTGGCGAGGTCCTCTGGAGTCTTCTCGACGAAAGCCGCGTTGATCTTAAGCGATGTCAATGCGTCCAAGGCGCCGGGATCCGGTCGACCGTCCTCATGGAGCAGGGTGAGGCCCGACTGTTTCAAGGCGCGAGCGTGATCGGAATGACGCAAACGGTTTTGAGAGGTTGCGGTCAGCATCTCTATGGCGGACCATGTTCGTTGGCTAAAGCGTAGAAAATTCACCCGGCTGATCGACTTATCCCGATGCTCAAAATGATCCGAATGATCGATGAGATGTACGGCGAGGCCGCCAGGTTTAAGAGCCCGGGCGAGCCCGGCGTGCAATCCGCCCAGTTCGCGTATCGGCACATGTTCGAGCACCGCCCGCGACACGATCAGATCGACGCTTTGGGCCTCGATCGACCATAGATCCATAGGGCAGCGATATTGATAGTGATAAGTTGAAAGGCGCTGGCGCGCTGCCTCCTGCGAGATGCCGGCGATGGCGCTAATATCATCAATCACTGTCGCGGCCAGTGATTTGGCCCGCGCCACGCCTTCGTCATCGAGAAATGGATCCAGGTCGCATAAAACAACCTCATCATAACCGGCGATATAAAAAACCACCGACATGACGGGCGTCCAGCCCGCGCCGATTTCCAGGTAGACGCCTCGCATGGGATGTCCCGCGTTACGAACGGCGCGCGCCATAGTTAAGGCATTATCGAGGTAATATTCGTCATTGCCTGCCCGAGGTGTATAAGGGAAATAATGCCGCTTGAGCCTGCGTAGAGCGCCTTTAAAGGGGATGCGGGATTTCAGTCCCTGGACGGCGCCATTGCGATGCCAGCGTTTGATCACTATTTATCGACCGTGCTTTAACTTTCAGACCCATCTTTCCGCGCGTTTCCAATGAGCTGTCAAATTTTATGTTTATCCAGACCGAAGACACGCCGAACCCTCAATCGATGAAATTTCTGCCCGGCCAGGCGATTCTGGGCGAAGGGGCTTTGGGCATGGATTTTCCGACCATGGAAACCGCCAGCGCATCGCCTCTTGCGGCCGTCCTTTTCGAGACTGACGGGGTGATGGGGATTTTCCTCGGCGCTGATTTCGTCACCGTCACAAAGGCGACTGCAATCGAATGGATGCATATCAAGCCGGCTATCTTGGGCGCCATCGCCGATCATTTGACGGCCGGTCTGCCGGTATTGATTGACGGTGCGGCTGCGGCGGCGCCAGCCAGTTTTTGCATCGATGATTATGAAGGCGAAGACCGCGAGGTCGTCGAACAGATTGTTGAGCTGATTGAAACGCGTGTGCGCCCGGCGGTGGCTGCTGATGGCGGCGACATCGTCTTTCGCCATTATCAACCGCGCACCGGCGTTGTCTTTCTTTCAATGCATGGCGCGTGCGCCGGTTGCCCGTCCTCGACGATGACATTGAAGGCGGGCATCGAAAACCTCTTGAAGCACTATGTGCCCGAAGTTGTAAAAGTCGAGCAGGCGGCTTAAGATTGGCGTCGCCAGGAAACCATGGATCATGGAGCGCCGGATGAAATACGTAATCCTGGGAAAGCTCGGCCCCCGTTGGGGCGACAATCCGAAAGCGCGCGTCAAAGCCGTGCATGAAAAACTCGCCGCGCTAAACATAACGCTCGAAACCGTTTATTACACGCAAGGCGAATACGATTTCATGGAAATCGTCGACGCGGAACCGGAGGTCATGTTGGCGCTCTCGCTCTGGTATCACGGCGAAGGTTTCGGGTCGCTGACTTCGATGCCGGCCTTCACGATGGATGCGGTCGACCTCGCGCTCGGCGAGGGATAAGCTTGCAAGGCGCTAAACCCGTCGCCCGTGAAGGAGACAAAACATGTCAGACAATGTCTACGCCGTCACCAAGATCGTAGGCACCTCGAAAAAATCGATTGAGGACGCCATCGACAACGCCATCGCGACCGCGTCGCAGTCGATCAAAAATCTCGACTGGTTTGAAGTCGTTGAGACCCGCGGTTATATCGACAATAACAAGGTCGCTTATTTTCAGGTTTCGCTGGAGCTCGGCTTCCGTTACGAAAAACCATAAGATTCGATTGTCCGCCGGGGAGTTCCATGTCCGACAAGATCATCAATGACGAAGCGCTCGATATTATCTTCCGCTCAGCGCGTACGCACAATGGATGGGAAGACCGGGGGGTTTCGGAGACGCTGATTCAGGCGGTTTATGACCTCATGAAATGGGGCGCGACTTCGGCCAATTGT
>JAJFFW010000138.1 GCA_021776435.1 Parvularculaceae bacterium
TCCGGCGTGTGGTGAAGGTCAAAATAATCCGAACCGTCCTGACGCAGGCTGAGCACAGGCACCCCTTCAGCATGCATGGCGGAGACATCCGGACCACCTCCCGCTTCGTTATCTCCGGGACCGACGCCAAGGCGGCGTATAACGCGCGCCATGGTTTTTCCTTTTGCAAGGGCCGTTTCACCAATCCCGGTATCGATCTTCCAGATACGCCCTGCGCCAAAATCGGATTCGAACGCAAGCACATGACGATCAAGCTCATCGGCATGCTTGGCGGCGTAAGCCTTACCTCCAAACAATCCAATTTCCTCAGATCCCCACATAACGACACGGATGGTGCGGTTCGGTTTGCCGCGAAGATCGCCGACGAGTTTCGCCGCCGCTGTCGCAATCGCGATCCCCGCCCCATCATCAATGGCCCCCGTCCCTAAGTCCCAGCTATCAAGGTGACCGCCAACCACAATCAGCTCATCCGTTTGCCCGGGAATCTCGCCAATGACATTACCTGACAGAGAAGTAGCGCCGCGATCGACCTGTAACTTAAGCTTTACACTGACGGGTCCTTCAGCAAGCCGAAGCGCCCGCGCCAGTTGGTCCGCATCGGGCGCCGCGAGTGCGGCAATCGGGACCTCGTTCACGCCTTCCTCATAGCGCATCCCGCCGGTATGGGGATTGCGGTGGCTGTCGGTGCCGACCGAGCGGATGAGCGCCGCGAGCGCGCCGCGCTTGCCAGCCTCGTCCGCCGCGCCGGAGCGTTTGGCGACGGCGACGCCATAACCTGAGCCATCCTGGGTTCGGGTCATTTTCTCGTCGACAAACACGATCTTGCCTTCGAGCCCCTCGGGCGGCGCGGCCTTCAGATCTTCGAGCGTTTCAAACCGAATGACTTCCGCCGTGACGCCGCCTTCCTGCGTTCCTACCGAATTACCGAGCGCCGTGATGACGAGCTTTTGGGGAAAAGGCTCGACAATTTCAGCCTCTTCGGAAATCCGCGACCAATACGGGACTTCAAAGGTTTCAATACGGACATTCTTAAAGCCGAGCGCCTTGAGTTTCGCGACACCCCAGTCGCGGGCGCGCGCCTCGGCTTCCGAACCCGCTAATCGCGGGCCAATCTCTGTCGTCAGGCTTTCGAGGATATCATACGCGGTGCCGTCCTTAAGCGCCTGATCGATCACCCGGTTGACGGTCCGCGTCTGGGCGTCGGTCAGCGGATAAGCATCAGGTTCGGTCGTTTGCGCGAACGCTGACGTGGCTGTGAAAGCGAACACCACCGCCAACATTTTATAAGTCATAAGAAGGCCCCTCATTGAATTGAATGCCGCATGATCACCGCTGGCGCCGGGGCGTCAACCCCTTATCCAAATCGGGAAAGCCATTGGCTACGTTCGGCGGCCCAGACGTCGAGCTTCAGTTCCCAGAATTCAAAGACTTCGCCCGAATCTTCCTCGCCGATCTTGCGCGCGACCGTCTGGCTGTTGGCGTTCTCTGGATCAATCAGCGAGATGATCCGGGGAAGATCCGGGAACTGACCGAAGGTCCAGTTGATGGCGGCGATCGCGGCTTCCCGCGCGTAGCTCTTGCCCCAATACGGCCGCGCTATCGTCCACCCGCATTCAAGACCGGGCCAGCCCTCAGGTCGCCAGGGCCCGACGCGGCCGACCGGGGCGCCCGTGGCTTTGTCCTCAAGCGTGAAGAAGCCGAACCCCCTGATTTCCCAATGGCCGATCCAGGTCGCAAACCCGCGCCAGGCGTCTGCCCGGCTTTGCGGCTTGCCGTCCGGCGTCAGGAAGCGAGCGACATCAGGATCCGCCATCATGGCGCAGTAAAATTCTGCGTCACTTGCAGTGGGTCTTCGCAGTTTCAACCGTTCGGTTTCAATGATCATCCTAGCGCCCTCTCCTGTGCGGGTTTATAACCGAGACTAATCGCCGGTGGGTATTGCTTTTGGTTCAGCCGGGCTCTGCAAAAGCTCAAGAGTCGCGCGCCGTCAATAAACGCTCTGCAAACGCTTCAACGCGTGACGCATTCCCTGCCCATGTAAAATCTCGCCGGTTCAATGTCGACCGCGCTTCCCGGCCTAATCGTTCTCGTAAACTTTTATCGACACAAAGCGTTTCTAGCCCCTTATGAAATGCAGCGTCATCCCCTGGTGCAAACAGCATTGCGTCTTCGCCGCATGTCAGGACTTCACATATATTCGCGTTAGCAGGCGCAAGGATCGCCCTGCCGAGGGCCATATACTCAAACAGCTTTAAGGGCGATGCGTATTCGACGACGGCGGGCTGTAACGCAACATCAAAGAGCGCCACATGATCGGGCACTTCTTCGCGCTGGATGATGCCGGTGATCGTGACATGGCCCGCGATGCCGAGCGCGCGCGCGAGCATTTTCAGCTCCGCGCATATGGGGCCGTCGCCGACAATGAGAAGATGCAAGTCGGACCGGCCAGAGGAAGCGATGAACCGGATGACGCGCTCTACGCCGTGCCAATCGCGCACGAAACCCGTAAAGCCAAGGATTGTCTTTCCACTGAGCCCATATTTTTCCCGTAACGGCTCAGGGTGAGTCGCGCTCAAAAACTCCGGTCCGGTGCCATTTTGAATAACCGCAATGCGGTCCTCAGGAACACCTGCAGCTTTGACCCTTTCGGCAAGAACCCCAGTAACGGGCAACACCAGATCGGCGGCCCGCCAAATCGCCGTTTCGCTACGCCGCGCGAATTCCTGAAGAGCGAGCCCTCCGTAACGCGCTCTTTCATCGGCGAGCGGCGCATTCACTTCCAAGATCATCGGCAGACCTGTCATCCGTTTCAACCAGACCCCGGAATGAAAAAAAAGATTATACCTCTCATAGAGAACATCAGGGCGAAACTTACGCCAATGCTTATATAAACGCAGAAATGCGTGCACAGAATAAAGATACTCTACGCGCTCATAAACAGAATCAGGAAGACGGCTCTTCAATCCACCCGAGCCCTCCGTCGCATCAAGACGACGCGTTGAGGTCTCTCCTTGCTCATAAGGTCCCGCGATATCTATGTCATGTCCGCGCGCCGCGAGCGCTCTGGTGAGCTCGTGGATATGCACAAACTGCCCATCAGCCGATTTCGTACGGTGTGAATAGAGAATTTTCATGACCGGTGATGCTGAGCTGATCCTCTTGGGAAGGCAAACAACACATACGCCGCACCAACATTCGCCAATAACGAGAAGGCGCCTGCATGGTTTACCCATACAGCGTGTAATGTAATCAATTTTTTGTATTTCCGGCCGTCAATCACCGTGATTCCAAGCAATCCCTCTTGCCCTTCATCAACGTCATCGGCATCCTTTCGTTAACTTGTTTGCGAGTCGAAGAGGATGACAATGATGACTCTACGAACCGGTATGCAAATCGCGATCGCCGCCATTGTTGCAACATGCGCCATGACAGCACCCACTTACGCCCAGTCTTCACCAACGTCAGAGGCTGCGCCGCTCAAAAAAACCTCGCCGGCGCTGAATGGCTTCACGCGCATGAATGAAAAGGGCGTCACCGTCTATCGCGGAAGAACGCCCGCCGCAAAAATAACGAAGGCGAAAAAAAGCCCCTGCAACTGTAAAAATTCTGTGTTTGTCCAAAAGACCATTCGGGTGATCAGGCGTTATCCGCCGACCCACTTGCGCACCCAGGGTTTTTATTCCGGAAATGACAGTCGAAACCGGTCATTCACTCAAGGGTTTTACAGCGGAAGGCGTTGAGCCTTAGTGCTCACTCGCCCGCTGAAAATACCTTATCGGCTGCGGCCAATACCACATCGACTTCCGGGCGCCGCCGATAGCTTGCATCATTGGTTTTGAAATCATCTTCATAAACCTTGGCAAGGATGGTCTTATCCGGAGCCACAATAAATACAACCGGATGCGGAATGCCGTAAGCCATACTGCCCGGTTTGTGGGTTTCATTCAGAATTCCGAAAGCTTCGATAATTTTCGAATCCGGGTCGGAAAGAAGCGTGGGAGAAACTTCCCACTTGCGATCAAATTTCTGCAGCTTCTCAACCGCGTCATAGCTGACGAAAACAACAGAGAAATCCCGATCAGTAAAATCACCTGTGCGCTTCGCCACCTCGAGCGCTTGCAACCTGCAATAAGGACACCAGTCGAGCGAGCGAACGAAATACAGCACCATGCCTTTTTCGCCAACGAGGGATGAAAAATCCTGAGGCGCACCCGTCGAATCTACGGCAGCCAAATCTGATGGTATTTTTGCGCCGATCGGCGGACCCAGATCATCACCCGCGGTCGCCATGGAAACCATAAGCGTTGCGGCCATTATGGCTGCAGTCAATTTCTTCAAAATCCACATAGCGCCCTCTGCCTCATATTTATTATCTAGCCGACGAATATACCTCGCCTGACAGTCAAACGAAACATCACAACCGCGAGAAAGGTCCCGGCCCAACGCTGGCGTCGTTTTTAAGCGAGGCTCGGGTCCAGTTTCTTGCAGGATTCGACCAGATCTTCGACCGCGGCGACCGAATGGTCAAACATCGCTTTTTCCTCGTCCGTAAATGTCACCTCAATGATGCGCTCACACCCCTCGGCGCCCAGCACGATCGGCACGCCTACATAGCGATCCTTCACACCATACTGACCGGACAAATAGGCCGCACACGGCGCCACGAGCTTCTTGTCTTTAAGATAACTCTCCGCCATCTGTATCGCAGACGCCGCAGGCGCATAATAAGCGGAGCCGGTTTTTAAAAGTGCAACGATTTCACCGCCGCCCTTGCGCGTTCGGTCAATAATTGCGTCAATCCGTTCCTTGGTCGTCCAACCCATTTCAATAAGATCAGGAAGCGGAATGCCCGCGACCGTCGAATAGCGCGTCAACGGAACCATGGTGTCGCCATGCCCGCCAAGCACAAAGGCAGTGACGCTTTCGACCGACACATTGAACTCTTCGGCAAGAAAATGCCGGAAGCGCGCACTATCGAGAATCCCCGCCATGCCGATAACTTTGTTGTGGGGCATTCCGGAGAATTTTTGCAACGCCCAGACCATCGCGTCGAGCGGATTGGTGATGCAGATGACAAGCGCGTTCGGCGCGTGTTTGGCGATACCCTCGCCGACCGCTTTCATGACTTTCAGATTGATGCCCAGAAGATCGTCGCGGCTCATGCCGGGTTTGCGCGCGATGCCCGCGGTGACGATGCACACATCCGCGCCGGCGATATCGGCGTAATCCTGCGTGCCTTTAAGCGCCGAGTCGTAACCGTCAACAGGCGCACTCTCGGCAATATCGAGACCCTTGCCCTCGGGAATGCCTTCCATGATGTCGAACAAGACCACATCGCCAAGTTCTTTTTGCGCGGCGATATGAGCCAGCGTGCCGCCAATCATACCAGCGCCAATCAAGGCAATTTTATTTCGAGCCATGGGTGTCTCCATTCCGGCGGGGCGAATATGCGCCCCGTGTTAAAACTGTTGGCGCCGTCCTAGCCTAGATTGAGCAAGGTTGGAATGGGCACAGACCGACAAGTCAGTCAAAGTTGAATCACGAACTGGCGACGGGTGCATGAAGCGGGAACAGGCCTGCCTATTCGCGCTGCCGCCAGACTGGCCGCCGCAACAATCAAAAGACCGCCTGTGATGCGACTGGCCCAGCGTCCGGCTCTAGCGGCGCTTGTGTTGGTGGTTCGCAACGGATGCCGGAGCATTACCGGCGCCGGTTTAGTATTGAATCAAAGCCGGCCTTTTTCACGCGCCATCGCAACAACGACCGGGCTCAAAAGCAAGATCGCGATGAGGTTCGGGAACGCCATGGAGGCATTGGCGATATCGCCGAACCGCCAGATGAAGTCGATGGGCTGCAGTGCACCCACAAACACCATAATGACCCAGATATAGCGCATGGGTTTTGCAATCCAGTCACCGAACAAATATGTCGCCGCCTGTTCCATATAATAAGACCAGCCAAGGATGGTCGTGAAGGCAAACAACGCCAGAGCAAAAGCGATCAACATACCGCCGAGCGGCACACCTAATATTTCGTAAGCAATGCCCTGACTGAAGACTTCGGTCGTTACCTGTGCGCCCTGTAAAGTCGTGGAGAGATAGGCATAATCGACAAAGCCATCGCCGGAAACAAATTGCCCTTTCACCGATAGTATCACCAGCGCCGTCATTGTGCAGATGACAATCGTATCAATGAAGGCGCCGAGCATCGCGATCTCGCCTTGTTTGACCGGATCATCCGTTTTCGCCGCCGCATGGGCAATTGCTGTTGAACCTTGGCCCGCTTCGTTGGAGAACAGACCGCGCGCCACTCCAAAGCGCACCGCTTGCATGACAGCATAACCGGCCACGCCGCCACCGGCCTGCTCAAGACCAAAAGCGTAGGTAAAAATAGACATGAATGCTTCTGGAACATGCTCTGCATTCATAATCAGCATAATGATCGCGAGGAGTATATAACCGAGCGCCATGGCAGGCACGACCTTGCCGGCGACCGAGCCGATCGACTTGATACCGCCGATAATGACAATGAACGTCAGGATAGCGATGACGATGCCCGAGGTCCAAGGCGGCACATGCACGGACGATTCAATTGCCGTGGCAATGGAGTTCGCTTGCGTCATATTACCGGTGACAATCGCGGAAAAAATTGTCCCAAACGCGAAAAAGACAGCGAGCCAGACCCATTTTTTTCCAAGACCATTCTTGATGTAAAACATCGGTCCGCCATGGATATGCCCGTCAGGGTGGGTCTCACGATACTTAACGGCAAGACTTGATTCCGCAAAAGCCGCCGCCATGCCGAAGATCGCCGTGATCCACATCCAAAAAATTGCCCCCGGGCCGCCCAATGTGATTGCCGTCGCCACACCGGCCAGATTGCCGGTGCCAACCTGGCCCGAAAGCGCTGTCGATAGGGCATTCCACGGGGTAATTTCACCGCCCGCATCCGGGTCTGTACCTTTTTTACGACCTTGGAAAAGAGCCCCGAATGCTGGGAACAGCCGGCGTAGAGGAAGGCCCTTGAGTCTGATCATGAAAAACAGACCGGTGCCAAGCAGCACCACGACCATTGGCGCCAACGGCAAGATCACTTCACCATTCCATGTACCGCCCCAGATGAAGCCACTCACATTGTCTACGCTTGCGTAAAACTCTTCCATGATACTCAATCCACCTCTGTCGCCGCGCATTGATCGCGCTTTTTTAAATTCGGGGGAGAGTAGTCGGGGCTGCCCCATTGGGGCAAGCCAAAGATTTCTTCGCCTGCCACAACAACCTCGGGCTTATAAAATACCCGCCGAAAGCAGACACCGGAACAGCAGAGATCCAAATGACAGTCCTGTGATGTGAGTTTTAGCGCCAAAACCGGTAAATCTTTCACGAAAACACGAGAAGAGACCCCATGGCGCCACATATTTTGCAGTATATCGGAGCCGGTCTGTCGATGATTGTCGGCCTAAACGGTTTGTTCCGCCCGCTGCAAATGGGTTTGCTCGTCGGGTTAGCCCCTGAGAACAAAGTTGGGCAGGTGGAAATCCGCGTGCTTTTTGGCAGCTTTCTGGTGATCTTGCCGCTATTGGCAATCCTCAGTCACAAGGCAGAATATTTTGAGTTTTATGGTATGGCCGCGTTCGCTGCAGCGGTAATCAAAACCAGCTTTACATTCATCGATAAATGTCCCCCCAAAGCAATCTGGGTCGGGATTTTTGTGGATGTCGTGCTGTCTGCTTTACTGCTTTCTTCCTTATACCTCTGATTTCACGTGCAAGGGAAAACTGCTGCGATCTGCCGGTCATTTCTCTCCGCACCGGATCCTGATAAAAAATTCCGCTACTCCGAACCAGCGGCGATGCCGCTACGGTGAGGTAGCGACGGGAAGACCTGCCCAAAAGACTCCTGTTATCGGATCTAAGATGAAAGCAAGCGCGTAACTGCGCGCTCGGAGACGCGCTCAATCCAGGCTTCTGTCGCCTCCATCGCTTCTTGCGTTAACTCAGCATTCGACGCGACAAGTTTTTGCCCTGTCGGCGATTCATAAAACTCAATAAGGTCGAGGAGCTCTGGGTCGGTGAATCTATCCGCATAAAGTTGTGCAAATTCATCGAGAAGCTCAGGCATTGAGAAGAGCATTTCGTCCCGCAACGCATTTGCGATGTTATCGACTATAGCGATCGGCAATTCGCCGCTTGCATGGAGTTGTTGTTTGGCCTCAGCAATCGAGGTTTCAATGGTGTACGCCAATTCTGTTTCCACACCCAAAGCGCTGACAAGCCGCTGGGCATTCCCAAGTGACCCTGCATAGGCCTGAGAACACATCGTCAGTGTGGCTGCTGCAACGCATACGGCTTTCATAATGGAATGCATTTTTAATGGCCCCCTCGCCTTTAGCTCTACTTTCAGTCGAAGTTCAGTTTGGTTAACAACGCAGAAAATGCAAGGGCAATTATGGGTGAGAGATAGTGTATTCTCGCAAAGGCGCATCACGAATACCGCCTTTTTTCCCGCAAACAAAAACAGCGCCCCATGGGCGCTGTTTCGATGATAGACGACTTCGGCGACAGGCGGTTCAGTCTGTCGTGATTAGAGGACGCGCTTTACTCAGCCGCCGCGTCTTCAGCCGGCGCCTCTTGCGCCGGGGCTTCCGTCACCACTTTAGCGGCTTCCGCCTTGTCCTTGCGTTCTTGTATGCGCTCTTTGGCTTTCTCACCCGGCTCACCCTTATTCGGGTTGTTACCGTGCTCCCATTTCACGATGTCATTCGCCGAGAGAAACCGCGCCACACGATCGGTCGGGCGGGCGCCAACTGACAGCCAATGCCGAATGCGGTCTTCTTTATACTGAATACGATTGGGATCATCTTTGGCGAGCAGCGGATTGAACGTGCCGACCTTCTCAACGAAGCGGCCGTCACGCGGCGCGCGCACGTCAGCAACGACGATCGAATAGAATGGGCGTTTCTTTGCTCCGCCCCGAGCCAGTCTGATTTTAAGCGACATTT
>JAJFFW010000139.1 GCA_021776435.1 Parvularculaceae bacterium
TCCATCAGCACCGGGATGGTGGCGATAACGCGCCCGGCCGACAGGTCGTAAATGATCACCGCTTCCCCATCCGGGCCATGGATGCGCAGGGCCAGCCGATCGCCATCGAGCGCCATGGATTCACTATGCGCATCTTTCGGCAATATGATCGGCTCGATGTCTTCAGCGACCATGAAAGCCGACGAAGATGTATTGAGGGGAGCGCCTTGCTGAGACCTGTTGACCATTGGTGACGCGACAACCCTTTCAGCCTGCGCGTTATTGACGGCGGATCTCTCGGTATGGCTGTCGCCCGACCGCCCAAAAACAGAGATTGTCACCATCACCACGATAAGGAAAACCACCGGCATGGAGATGATAATAATTAACAGATTGCGCGAGCCTATACTCGACGCCAAAGAGGGTGCAGGCGCCGCCGCAGGGCCGACCTCATCACCTTCAATCGCCGTCGGTTTTTCATTGCCCATGGGGGGTTTGTCCTCGTCGATGATTTGACTCCTGATCGCGTCCCGATTACGCGCCCCTTATGACCCGCCCCACCGAACACGACAAGACGCCGGAAGGCACGCCGACGACTTCCTTTGATTTCACGATCACTGCGGAAGACGCGGGTGTCAGGCTTGATAAATGGCTGTCGGACACTCTCGAGGAATTCACCCGGACCCGCCTGAAGGCATTGATTGACGGCGGCGCGGTCACCCGCAATGGCGAGGTATTCGCCGATCCGTCCTACCGCATCCGAGAAGGCGAAAACTATTCGCTCACTCCGCCACCGGTGGAATCGCCAACCCCCCAACCGCAAGCGATTCCTCTCGAAATCGCTTATGAGGATGAAGACCTCATCGTCATCAATAAACGCGCCGGCATGGTCGTCCATCCGGCAGCCGGCAATTGGGACGGAACATTGGTGAACGCTTTGATCGCGCATTGTGGCGATACCCTGTCGGGCATCGGCGGAGAGGCGCGCCCCGGCATTGTTCACCGACTCGACAAAGATACATCAGGCTTGCTCGTCGTCGCCAAACATGACCGCGCCCACGTCGAACTCTCAAAAGCTTTTTCAGTGCACGATATTGAGCGCGTCTACGAAGCTGTGGTCACGGGGGCGCCGCGCCCTGGGGTCGGCACGGTGCACACCCGCATCGCGCGCGCCTCGACTGGCGATCGTAAGAAGATGGTGGTCATCAGCCAAACAGCCACACGCACCGACGCAAAACAGGCCATCACGCATTACAGGATATGTGAGACCTATGGCCGCGGCCGCGCGAAGCTTGCAGGGGATGCGGTCGCGAGCCTCGTCGAATGTCAGCTGGAAACTGGACGCACACATCAAATCCGGGTCCATATGACTCACATCGGGCATCCGCTCGTCGGTGATCCCGTCTATGGCCGGGGGCCGGGACTGGCCGGCCTCAAACCCGGCGATGAGGCAGCGAACAGAGCAATCGCAACAGTAGGCGGGTTTCGCCGTCAAGCCTTGCATGCCCGAATTCTGGGGTTCTCGCATCCCATCACTGGCGAAACACTTCGATTTGAAGCTGCCGCCCCTGCGGATTTTCAAAAACTGGTTGCAGCGCTGAAGGCGCTTTAGGCGCGGTCCATTTTGCTCTTTTATCGAAAGACTATCTCTTCGACCCCGAGACCATTAGAGTCCCGCGACTTAACAACGCAAAAGGGCTGTTCGATGAATCGCTGGATCACGATAATCATACCCGCCACTGTTCTCTTCGCTTGTGCACCGTCTACTGATAGCGAAACCACAACCGAAGTGGCGCCGAATTACGCACCACAGGACTTGCTGGCGAAATCGCTGCCGGAAATTGCAGAGGCGCTGCAGTCAGGCGAGGTCACATCTGAAAGCCTGGTGCAGGATTATCTTGCGCGGATTGAGGCCGTCGACCGGTCCGGTCCGACGTTGCAAAGCGTGCTCGCGATCAATCCGGATGCATTGGAGATCGCACGTGCGCTCGACGCCAAACGCGCCGCAGGCGAAACACTCGGCCCCCTGCACGGCGTGCCCGTGCTTTTAAAAGACAACATTGAGACCAAAGACAACATCGCAACCACTGCGGGCGCTCTGGCGTTGAGAGACAATATCACCGGACGCGATTCACCTCTTGCCGCAGGGTTACGCAACGCCGGCGCCATTATCCTCGGCAAGGCCAATCTGAGTCAGTGGGCAAATTTCCGGTCCAACGACTCTATGAGCGGCTGGACGGCGCTTGGCGGACAAGTGCGCAATCCCCATATGCTCGACCGTAATCCGTGTGGATCCAGTTCCGGGTCAGGCGCGGCGGTCGCCGCCTCCCTCGCAGCTGGCGCAGTTGGCACAGAAACCAACGGATCAATCATCTGCCCGTCAAACGTCAATGGCGTTGTTGGCTTTAAGCCGACGGTCGGTCTTGTCTCTCAACAATATATTGTGCCGATTTCTTCATCGCAGGACACCGCCGGACCGATGACGAAAACTGTCAAAGGCGCGGCGATGATGTTGAACGCCATGGCGACAGGCGATGCAAAAACAGATTATGTGGCGGCGCTCGACAAGAATGCACTCGACGGCGCACGCATTGGCGTGTTGCGATATTCTCAAGGCTCCAATGAAGACATCCTTGGGCTTTTCAATGCGGCGCTGGCGGGTCTGGAAGCAGCAGGCGCAACCCTTGTGGATATCGATGAATTTGAACCGCAGGCGGATAATTTCGGACGAAAATCCCGAGACGTCCTGTACTTTGAATTTAAAGCCACGCTCAACGACTATCTTGCGGACACTCCCGCGGCGGTTACGACGCGTACGCTGGAAGACCTCATTGCCTTCAATGAAGCGAATGCAGATGTCGAACTCACCTTATTCGACCAGAGTATATTTGTTGGCAGCCAGGAGATGGGCGATCTTGACGACCCAGCCTATATTGAGGCGCGCGACGCGGTCCAATCTGCAACCCGGGAGAACGGCATTGACGCCCTGCTTGCTCAATATGACGTCGATATTCTGGTTTCACCGTCGGGCCCAGTCTCGCCGCGCATCGATCCGATCAATGGCGACGTATGGCCGGCTTGGGCGGGCGCGGGCTCGTTAGCTGCGATCGCGGGATACCCCCATTTGACAGTCCCCATGGGAACAGTTCACGGCGTTCCCGTCGGCTTTTCATTGATGGGCGCGAAAGATCAGGACGCGGCGGTATTGTCGATGGGCTATGCTTTTGAACAGGGCACGCTTTTACGCGCTGAACCGCAATATCTAAAAGACGCTGAAGCACGCAAAGAGATTGCAAGGGCCATGCGGCGAATTACCGTGCACTAAAAAGGCGTCCTCAGACCTTCAACCTCCGTGTGGGAGGGGGCACTCCCTCCAGGTCTTCATCCCCACCAATGACCCGGGCTTTTCGCACCTTCAATACGCGAAAGGCTCGGGCGATTAGCGAGAAGCTGGGGCTGGAGACCGCGCCGGCATTGGATATGTAAAAACTTATCCACGCTCCAGGCACGTTATGATAAACTCACCGCGAGGTTGTGATTGACCGTGATCAGATGTGCATCGCCCTTGCGCCGGGGCCATAGATAAAATCAGCCGTGTCAAGGATTGGAAATGAAAATTTTGCTCCCATATGTCCGGATCACAACGCCAGTTCAGGCGCGGAGGGGATGGAATGAGTAACGCTCTAACAACGACGCCAGCATTGACGCCGGAGGGCAGCCTTTCGCGCTATCTGGCCGAAATTCGCAAATTTCCGATGCTGGAGAAGAACGAGGAATACATGCTCGCGAAGCGCTACGCCGAGCATGACGACACCGACGCCGCCCACAAATTAACCACCAGTCATCTGAGATTGGTCGCGAAAATCGCTATGGGCTATCGTGGCTATGGCCTGCCGATCGGCGAAGTGATTTCGGAAGGCAATGTCGGTCTTATGCAGGCGGTGAAACGCTTCGAGCCGGAAAAAGGCTTTCGCCTGGCGACATATGCCATGTGGTGGATCCGTGCGGCCATCCAAGAATATATCCTGCGCTCCTGGTCTCTTGTGAAAATGGGAACGACAGCAGCGCAGAAAAAGCTCTTCTTCAATCTGCGCAAGGTGAAGGGTCAACTTCAGGCCTTTGAAGAAGGCGATTTGAAGCCAGAAAACCTGACCACGATTGCAACACGCCTGGGCGTAACGGAAAAAGAAGTGACGGATATGAACCGTCGCATGTCCGGGCCCGACAACTCCCTCAACGCTCCGATCCGCAATGCGGAGGCTGATGGTGGCGAGTGGCAGGACTGGTTGGTCGACGACAGCACGGATCAGGAAGTTGAGCTTGGCGAGAAGGAAGAATTGGACGTGCGCCGCGACATGCTGAGCACAGCCATGCAATCCCTCAACGAGCGTGAGATGCACATCCTGACCGAGCGGCGTCTGAAAGATAATCCCTCGACCCTGGAAGATCTGAGCCAGGAATATGGCATCAGCCGCGACCGGGTTCGCCAGATTGAGGTGCGGGCGTGTGAGAAACTGCAAAAAGCCATGCGCGACGCTGTTGCCGAA
>JAJFFW010000140.1 GCA_021776435.1 Parvularculaceae bacterium
ATGTTGACGGAGACCCCGCCCACGCCAGGACCGGGACTGACGCGCCCGCTCGAAGACGGGGTGAAGACCTCCGGCCCGCGTTCGCCGACCAGAAACGACGCGCCCGGCGCAACGAATCCACCGCCGGCCCGCCCGCCGCCAAACGGTCCGGTGAGAAGCGACGACACCAACGCCTGCACGGGCTTGCGCACAAAGCTGTCGATCGCGACCCGGCGCAAATCATTGAGGATCGCGCGCGACAGAGACTTCAGTGAGATGCGGCCGCTTTCCGCCGCCCGCGCCAGCTCGACCTGGATCGAGCGCGCCGCCCCCGCAAAAGCGTCTTCAATGAGGGCCGCGGCGGGCGAAATTTCTTCCCGTGCAATGCGATCAATCTCGGCGCCCGCGTCACGAAACCCTTCGATCAGACCAGACGTATCCACAGTGACTTTAACTGGTTCTTTCATAATTTTTCATCCGGATATTGGGCGGCGAGCGTCGCTCTCGCTGCTCTTTGAGGGGCCGTTGTTCGAAGACGAACATCTCCCCCCGCTCGTCCCCGCGAAAGCGGGGACCCATAACTGGCGTCGTTCTGGATCCCCGCTTTCGCGGGGATGGACGGTGTTGGAGGTTCTTTCCCGGAGGAACGAACAGACCCGTCGTCAGGGTACAGAGCGGCAAGGCTTTCAAACTCGCTGAGGGTAAGACGGTCGCCGGCGGGCGTCGTCGCCGACAGCAGCCAGCGCCATTCGGCAAGGCTGAGGCGCCAGAACGCATCGGGAGCAAGTTTCATGACGAGAACTCCGGCGGCGAACCATTGCGCCCACGGGGCGAGGCCGCTGCCTGCGACGCCGCCGCCGCAGGCAATGGCTTTCCCGGCGCTGATGGTTCTTCCTCACCATTGAGCGCATGGAACGCGCCGGCGATCGCCGCCGCAGCTTGAGAGAAATCGACGTGGCTCGCTTTCAGCGCTTCAAAGGTCAATGACGACCCGCCGCCTTTCAAAAGCGCATGAAGAATGACCAACAAATCGCCGACGCACGGGTTTTCGAGACGTTTTTTGAGGGCGTTAAAATCGCCGCCGCCGAGGGCGGTCTCAATTTCGGCGAGGGCGCCAAGGGTCAGGCAAAGCCCGTGCGGCTCTCCATTGATGCAGAGCGCGGTCTCGCCGCGCGCGGGGTTGATGGTCGCATTCATGATCAGACCGCCGTGAAGATGAGTTCGCCGGCCGAATCGAGCGCCAGCGATACCGCCGCTTCCCCGTCATGATCGCCGGAGTAATCCAGATTGGCGATCTGGAACGGGCCTTCGATTTCGCCAAAGCCGGGGATCACGATACGCCAGCGCCTGATTTCACCGGAAAAGAAGATCGACCGGGCGCTTTGTCCGGCTGCGTCATTAATAAAAATACCGGACCCCGCGACCGAGGCTTGCCGTACACCGGCGCCGGAGAGTAATTCGCGCCACCCGCCAACCGATTCCGAATGGGTGATATCGACTGTCTGCGCATTCAGCGAAAGTGTGCGGGTTCTGAGCCCGCCTAAGGTTGTGAATGTTTCCGGCGCCCCGCCATCGCCGATTTTAAGCAAGAGATCCTTACCGCGTTGTGCTGTCATGATTTACTCCTTATACATATTGATTTTGGAAACCGCACACGTGTCGTCTTACCTCTCCCCATCGGGGAGAGGTCGGAAATCGCACAGCGATTTCCGGGTGAGGGGGAAGGTGAGTCCGATAGCCTCGCTAACGCCTCTTCCCCCTCATCCGACCCTTCGGGCCACCTTCTCCCCGATGGGGAGAAGGGAACGCGCCTTATCGTTTGAAACTTGGCAGAGACGATTCGACTTGCACTCCACATCACACTGCCGCCAAGGGTTCGGTGACGGCGCGAAAACGCATCACACCCTGATAGATGTCATCATTTTGACGACGGAAGCTGTCACCGAAAACGTAACGCATGTTGATGAGAAGATGCCCTTCGATCGGAAAATCCGCCTCGTGCAACGCATCATAGACCACTGCCATAATGCGCTTGAGTTCTTGTCGCCCCGCATAACGCGAAAAAATATAAAGCTTCAGATCATGAACGACACCGCCGTCAACGCCATTCCAGTCATTGGCCCGCGCCTCGCCAAGTGTGAGATAAGGAAACGGTGAATCCGTAGGCGGATCGTCATAAATTCGCGCCGGATTACCGAGCTCAACGCCCACCCCCGCATCAGCGGTAAGATGTGCATAAATCGCTTTTTGTAAATTCCAGATGGCGGCGCTCATGATCCGACCGCCTCCTCACAGATGAGAACAAGCCGGCGTCCACGATCATCACCGCTTTCGATCGAGACAACTTCGTAATCTTCATTCTCAAATCTTATGCGTTGGCCCAGCGTGATGCTGTCGTCATGGCGAATCGTCGCCGCGAGGCGCTTTAAACGGTTTGAACGATCACCCACGAAGTCGCGCGTTGAGGTCAGGCGTTCCACGCTTGCCCAATGGACGGCGTCGGTGACCCAGGCGATGATTGCGCCGCCGCCATTGTCCGGTGTACGGATCGATGTCAGGAGTTCAATTTTTTGTCGTAGAGACCCAATCATAGCTTGATCCTCCGATAAGGGGCGATCAGAGCGTCCGCGACATCCGGCACGGAAAAGACACGGTCCGTCTGCGCCCTCTCCCGATTTTCATAGAAATGCGCCGCAATGTATTTGACCGCCTGTTTAAGGTCGTCGGGCGTCGATGCGGCATCTCCATAGCCTGCGGTGAAATCGATCTGTATTCCATCGATCTTGCGGCCGGGCGCCGGCCAGGGCCCCAGCGCCTTCACGCGCCCAACCGCTCCGACCACGGATTCATAAAGACCAGGATTAACGGTCTGTGCGACACCGGCGTCGTCAACAACATTCACTCCATCGATCGAGATCACCGGCGCCACCGGCAATTCGATGATTGTGTCTTTCAACGCATCAAATGAGAACCGCCATTGCTGGGCGATCAACGCCAATTGCCCGCGCACTTCAACAGCCTGACGCGCCGCCACGGAGAGACTGGATATCAAGGCGTCTTCATCCGGATGGGCAATCCGTAGATGCGCTTTAATCTCAGCAAGCGTCACAGGCTCACTAACAGGCGCAGACAAAAGCATAAGGGACATAACGCAACCTTCCCGATTCGAATTGACTTGTTTTCCCCTCTCCCCTTCCGTCCGCGACCGCGAGCGGATGGGGAGAGAAAATAGGCCGCATGCGCCTTATAACAGCGAGAATTTCAAAGCCTTGATGGCGTCGAAATTCTGTACACCGCCGCCAACCCGCTTCGTCGTGTAGAACAGCACATAAGGCTTCGACGAATAGGGATCGCGCAACACCCGCACGCCCACCCGATCAACAATCAGATAGCCGCGCGCCAAATCACCAAAGACAATCGAATGACTGTTCAGGGCGATATCCGGCATATCCTCGGCCTCGCTCACCGGATACCCAAGCAGCGTCGCCGGGTCACTGGCCTGCAAGGACGGCTGCCAAAGATAACTGCCATCCGCATCCTTAAACTTGCGCAATTGACCGACTACGGAGCGATTCATCACGAACCGCCCATTGGCGCGGTAAGCCTGTTTCGGCGCATAGATCAGATCAAGCAGCACGTCAGCCGGATTGGTCACCGGAAAACCGCCCGCCACGCCGGTGGCGATATAACCGATCTCACCGTCAATCCGCACGGCGTCATCGGTAATCGGGTAGCTCAAAAATCCTTTCGGTTGTGCAATACCATCACCATTGACGAAGGCGGCGCCTTCCTGAGCGGCGAACTCTGTCTGCACCTCGTCAGCCAGCCATTGCTCGACATCAACAACCGAGTCATCGAGCAAGGTCTGGCTCGCCGCCGGCATGGCGTAGAGTTCCATGGTCGGGAAATCGATCGCCGAAAGGGTTGGCGTCGTGGTCTGCGCCCTTGCGCCGGTTTCGGCGACCCAACCGGCCGCGCCGCCGCCGAGGCTGACCGGCTTTCTGAACATATTGGCGCCGATTTCACGCACGCTGGCGATCTGGCGGATCGGCGAGATATCTTTGACCGCCGCCGTAATCAGGCGTTCAATTTCTCGCGGAGCCAGATACCCGCCATCCGGATCGATACCGGCGCTCAACGCTTTTTGCTCAAGCGCATGGATGGCCGCCGCATCACCGGCGCGCATATAGCGCAGGAACGCCGCCTTGCGTTCATCGGGATAAACTGCTTCCTGCCCGCTTAAATGGGGGCGGCGCGCACTCAACGTCATCCGGTCGAGCGTTGATTTTTGTTCGCTCAATGATGTGTTGATGCGGTCTATTTTTTCTCTCAGAACCACATCGTCCTTGCGCTTTTTTTCAAGCTTTTCGAGACGCAGGTCGTTGGCGCTCTTGAAGCTTTCAAAGGCGCCGAGGAATTCACGCATCGCCGATCGAATTTCCGGCTCACGGCCGCTTGCTTTGTTCTCAATAGTCATTTTGTACTCCTTACAACGATAAAATATCCGCCGCGCCGCGAATGGCGTCAGCGAGAAGGCTCGCACTGCTCGGGGGGGGCAATACGCGCCTTGTCGAAAGCGCGCTTAGCCCGGCGCGTGGCGGGTCGTCCTCACGCGGCGCGCCGAGATGGCTGACACGCGCCCCGTCCGCCATGGGAAATGTCACTACCGACACTTCCCAAAGCTCAGCTTCCACAATGCGACGGCGCTCTGATCGACCATCTTTTTGCGCCCTCACCGTTCGGTAGCCAATTGACAAGCCGTCAATGGCGCCGCCTGAAAGAAGCGCATAAACTTCTCTTGCGCGTTCCGAATTCAACAAAATCTCGCCCGACACGTAGAGGCCCTTCTCGTCTTCTTCGGCGGCCGTCCAGCGGCCGATCGGTGTTTCCGCCGCGTGCTGATAAAGCATCTTAATACGGCTGACAGGGTGTTGGATAAGGGCGTTTGAGAAGGCGCCCGGCGCGACGATATCGCCATTCATATCTGGCGCATTGAACACGGACGCATAGCCTTCGATGACGGCGACAAGATTAGTCATGAATGTCTCCCTTACCGCCACCCTTCGAGGCTCGCTCCAGGATCAAGTCCGGGAGCTCGCACTTCAGGATAAGGGGTGATTTTTCTGCGCGTGCTGAGTCTGCCATCAAGAAAGTCCTCATCCTGAGGTGCGAGGCGGCGCAGCCGCTGAGCCTCGAAGGACCGGACAAATTTTTTCGTTTGCACATCACGGTCTTCTCTCCGTTTCTATATGGTCGAGTTTATTTTCAATTCTGTTCAGTGTTACGCGTACGGATCGCACCTGTTCTTCAATCCGGGCCGTACGCTCGATAAGCATCGCCGTGTCATCAGATCGACGCTCTAATTGATCGATGCGCTCGGCCGCCGCGCCCGCCCAGATCAACCCCAGCGCCGTTTGCACAACAAACGCCGTGCTGACAGCCAGAGTGATCCGCAATTCACTGGAGCGGGCCGGCGCCCGCGTTTCATTCACCATCGAAGCCCCCCTCGCGTGGCGCGAAGCCCAAAAGCGCACGCTTTTCATTATCGCTCAGAAAATCCGCCCGGCTGACGCGCGCCCACAAAGTGTCACGTTCGGCAGAGAGCGCTTCAATTTCACCGGCGTCGCATTTGATTTCTACGCCGCCAAAAGCCCCGCCCAGCCAGTTGGTCAGGGCGGCGGACGTCTTTTTCACCAACGGCAAAACGGTCTGCTTCCAAAAAGCGAGATTGGCTTCCTTGTAGTTCGAATAGGTGTTGTCGCCGGGAATGCCCAGCAACATCGGCGGCACACCGAAGGCGAGCGCAATCTCACGCGCCGCTGCATTTTTCGCTTCAATGAAATCCATGTCGGCAGGCGACAGCGACATCGCCCGCCAATCCAGCCCGCCATCAAGGACCAGCGGTTTGCCGGCGTTGGCGGCGCCCGTATAGGCGTCTTCCAATTCCCCTTTAAGGCGATCGAATTGTTCGCCGGTCAGGTTCTCCGCGCCCTCCGGGCCTTTATAAACCAGCGCGCCGGAGGGTCTGGCCGCATTGTCCAATAGAGATTTATTCCAGGCGACCGCCGCATTGTGTAGATCGACCGAGGATGCGGCGGCTTCAAGCGGCGACATGCCGTAATGATCATCCGTAGGGTGAAAGAGCTTCAGATGCAGGATCGGCGATGGGCCGTCGTCTTGTGTGGTCTTGAAGGCGACAGTGCGCCCGCCTGCTGCGTATTCATAAGCGGACGGCCAGCCATTGGCGCCGAGACGCACTTTCATCCGGTCGGGTCGCAAAACATAAAGTTCACGAATTTTCCCGTCCAGCCTGACACCTTCGAGATACGCGTTGCCTGCGGTCTGGAGAAATCCGTAAAAGGCTTCGAATAACTCCGCACCGCCCTGTTCGGCGTTGGGTTTACGAAGCAGCGCCAACAACGGATGGTCGCAAAAAAACCCGTCGCCTTGTGTCACTTTCAACTGCGCCGTGGAGGCTGTTTCCGATATCAATCGTACACAGCGATAGGCAATCACGTTGCGTTCAAAGCCGGCCCGCGCCAGCGAGGCATAGTCGCGCGGCGTCCAGACCGGGGCCCCGAGCCTTGAGAGCGCAATCAATGGCTTGGCGGCGCTCTGCTTGCGTTCGGGCGGGCGGTGAAAAAGGCGGGCGAGACGCGAGACTGTCGTAGCATTCAGCATGTCGCCGCTCCCGTCGTTTCGCTCGCGCCGCGCCCCTCACCCGGAACTGCTGCGCAGTTCCGACCTCTCCCGAAGGGAGAGGTAAAGGGCCACAAATGCGTCGGGCACAGTCCCTCACCTCTCCCTGGGGAGAGGTCGAAATCGCGAAGCGGTTTCGGGTGAGGGGTCAGCGCCTGCAATACAGATTGCAGCTCCGATTTGATTGAGGTACGCAACATAAAACCTTCTCCTAACTCAAGCGCCGGACGCCGGGGCGTGACGGGCGGGATTTCAACATCAACTCAGTCAATGCCCAGACCAGCGCGTCGAGGCGATCGGGGCTTTTTCCCGCGCCTCCGGTGAAGGCGGTCATCTGATCTTCGAGCTGGGGGAAGGAACCGACATGACGCACACGGGCGCGTTCATAAAGCGCCGCGACCGGTTCAGCCCTGAGGCGCTTGGAGCGTGTCGCATAAACCGCCCGCACCGGCGCCGACGCATCGATTTGCTCAATCACGGCGCGCACCATTTCCCCGCCCTGATTAACCTCAACGACAATGCGGTCGGCTTCAAATTCATGAAAAGCGGTGACAGCGCGCTCGGCCCATGCGCCAGGCGATACGCCCTGTACGGACCAGTCGCCAAGCACGTAACCAACCTGTTCACCGCTTCCGTTCACGCCCGCAGAACCAATGGTCGCAACGCCAGCGATGATGATCCCGCAGGTATCGGCGTTGGGCCCGATGCTGGCTGGCGGATCAACCGCCACCACCACCCGGTCGAGCCCCGGCGCCACGGAAATGCGCGCCGCTTCTATCTGCGCCCATGTCCATAACGCGCCTTCAACATCATCGACGAGTTCGCCGAGCAATTCCTGGCGCCCCAGAGCGGTGCCTTCATAGACGGCGGCGATTTCAGAAAAGAACGCATCCGCAAGATTATCCCGGTTGTCATAACTCGTGGCGCGCGACAGCACTGTCGTTTTCGCCGCCATCAGGCGTTTGATTAAAGCCGTCGGGCGCGGCGTCGAGGTGACAGCTTGGCGTGGCCGGTCCCCGATGCGCAAAGCAAGCTGGAGATTGCTCCATGTCGCATCCGGATATCGCCATTTGCATAATTCGTCCGACCACGCAGCATCGAATTGATAGCCTCGTAATCCATCCGGGTCTTCTGCGGAAAAACAATACGCCGTTGCGCCATTCGGCCATACGAGGCGACGCCGCGAGGACTCAAAATTCGGGCGCGAATGATGCGGCGTCACCGCACGCAAGCCTGAGGGACCTTCAATCATGACTTCCCTCGCATCGGCATAGCTTTCAGCAACCAGAGCGATTTTACTGGCGCGCCCTGGTGTCTTCGGCGCCCGCCCCCGCACCAAAGCGCGGATCCACTCAGCGCCGGCGCGTGTCTTGCCGGCGCCGCGCCCGCCGAGGAAAAGCCATGTTGTCCAGGTGTCATTGTCTGGTGGAATTTGCTCGTCCCTTGCTTGTCTGTTCCAGTCATACCGATACAGCTCCGCAATCCACGCCGCTGTCGCCGCTTCGATCACCCTCAACCGCACAATCTTGCGCCTCAATTCGGTCGAGCTTTCCTTCAATGGATCGTTTGAACGCGCGGATTTGTTCATCGCTGATGGAAACGGTTTCTTCGTCTGCGTCATTCAGGTGGTCTTTCTTTGTATCGTGATCATTCATCTGCCTTGCCAGAAGCGCCGTTCGAAGAAGCATCCCGAGCGCTCTCGCGCCGCGATCGAACTCGGGCGTCTCGTCGTCGCAAAACTCCATCGCTTTCGCCTTTTTCAAAGCGAGCGCTTTCACGCGCACCAGGAGTTCATTGAGGATCGGATCGTTTTCTGGGGCCGGATCGGCCATGGCTTTCGCCTCTCGTGGTCATTGATTGCCCGAGAAGCATATGGCCGCAGGTCAGAGCGGGGATAACTATCCCACAACAAATTCACTATGGATTGTTTTTGCTGGGATTTTTCTTCCTCGCCCGGAAGAATAATACCAAGCTGCGTCGCGAAGGATGGGCCTGAAGGAGTGAATCGGCGATCATGCAGCTTGGTATAATACCGACTTGCAACGGACTAGAACCGATGCCGACGCACCGTAAAGCCCTTCTCCCCTTCGGGGAGAAGGTGGGCCGAAGGCCCGGATGACATCGCGTCGGGGCTGATCCAGATAGCGCCTCAACTTGAAAGTTTGGCTGACGGACCGGAAGGTACCCGGCAGGCGCAATTCGCCCACTCCGAAGTCAACCGGACGCTTTTCGCCAAAGACAGCCATCCGAGCGATGCAAAATGACTGGCGCTTTTTGCGCATATA
>JAJFFW010000015.1 GCA_021776435.1 Parvularculaceae bacterium
CCAGCGCCTCCACCTCTCCCCGTCGGGGAGAGGGAACTTCGCCTGCACACTGCGGGGGAGCATTGCCCTACATAAGAATTCCGCGCGACTATAGCGGTGTCGCGACGGAAATAAACGCCTTCGACCGATCCGCCGCCCGAAGAGCGCACGGACGAGCCGGCGGATACATAAACCACGGCGCCCGGCGGCGCTGATGGCAAAACTTGCATGAGGTTTGCATCGGACAGTCCAAGCGCCGACGCCGCGCGCCTGGAGCCTTAACCATGACCTGGTCCGTCTGCATATTCGCCCATAATGATGAACGACAACTGCCACGTTGCCTGAGCGCCCTCGAGCAAGCCGCCAATGGTGAACGGCTCCAGGTCCACATTATGGTAAATGGCTCAATAGACGGTACGGCGGAAATCGCCAAAGCATTCGCTGCAGTTGATCGTCGCGTCCATGTTCATGAAACACAAGTCATCGATAAAGCAAATGCCTGGAATGAATATGTGCACCGGATCGCAAGCGACGCTGAGATGCATGTTTTCGTTGACGGCGATATCACGCCTTCGCGGGTTTCGTTTAACGCCCTCTCCATTGCTTTGGCCGCGAATCCCGATGCTTATGCGGCCGCCGCGCTGCCTGGTTCCGGATTCAATCGACGCGCATGGACACGGCGATTATTTGAAAGCAGATATTTTAGCAGTAAACTTTATGCATTAAGCGGGCACGGCCTGACTGCAATCCGCGAACAAGCGATCCGTATTCCTTACGGGGCCATAGGAGAAGATGGTTTGCTGAGCTACCTTCTGCTTACTGATCTAAAAGGGGGCCGCAACGATCGTCATCAAGAGCGCATCGCTGTCGCAATCGGCGCGTTTTTTGAATTTGACTCTCTGGGTCTGAACATGAGGGGCCTTGCAGCCTATGTGGAAAGACTGATGCGTTATTCAGAACGTCATATCGAAAATCAAATTCTTTTCCGCCTGCTCAAAAGCGGCGGTGTTTCATCAATGCCTGAATATATCTATGACATCTACACAAGCGATTCCATAAAGGATCTTACTCCGAGAGCGGATCTGTTAAATTATTGGTTTGATCTAGTGAATTTAAAAAAGCTGAAATCCGGAAAATTGCGCCGCATCTTCGGCTAGAACTGAATAGAGCCTAGTGTCCCGAATCCGAAGTTCGTTACATTATGCAGCACGCTCAAGACGAACTTCGGATTCGATAAGGACACTAGCAAGTTTATGATTCTAGTGTGGCTTTGGATTTGAAGTTCGTTGTGAGCAAGCTGCGAATTATGTAACGAACTTCAAATCCACCACACTAGATCACCGACTCATAATCCCGGAACTCGTGTCATCCCGGACCCCGGATCAAGTCCGGGGCAGGCTGTTACAACCGTCCGAATTCCACAGGAATTCGGCCAATGGTTGTTAGATCCGGGATCCAGGGCCGCGGGCGAAGTGCACGCTGCTCTGGATCCCGGATTGCTCAATTCGCCAACCAAATCAAAGATTTGGGGCAAATTGGCTTCCGGGATGACGGTTAATGGGTATGTGACCCAGCCAGAAAGCATCTCAGGACACAGAAATGTTCCTCAGATCAATTTCACGTCTTACAGTTTGAGCGGATCAACTTCATTTTACCTGGAACGCCGAACGAGACATTATCAACGATTTTCGCAGTATATGTCGCGCCCCATAAAAACGAGAGCAGAATGCGTGACTCGCTTTTCTGGCATTGTGACTAAATCGTGATCGCGCGGGTTCTTCTGAAGACCGCACCGATAAACAGCTCGCTGCGCTCGGCGCTTACACAAATTCCGGATTTAGAGCCCAGACGTGTCTTGTTGAGTATTACTTGACATTAAAGTTTCACTCGAAATATATTTTCGTTCATTGATCACACTGGCAATTGAGGGTCTTGGGATGCACGGCTTTACCGATGATCACGAACAATTCCGCCATTCCCTGCGATCCTTCGTCGAAAGGGAGGTCACGCCCTACGCCCTTCAATGGGAACACGAAGGGCAGGTTCCGCGCGAACTTTTTCAAAAACTCGGGGCGCTGGGCTTTCTAGGTGTGCGGCTTTCACCGGATTACGGCGGCGCCGGTCTCGACTTCCGGTACACCACCGTTCTTGTTCAGGAGTTGATGCAGTGCGGGTCGGTCGGCGTACCGGTCGCGGTGATGGCCCATGTGGAGTTCTGCACGAAAACAATCGAGTTGGCCGGATCGGATGAATTAAAGAACGCTTACCTTCGACCAGCAATCGCTGGAGATATCATCGGAGCGCTGGGCGTAACGGAACCGGGCGCCGGTTCTGATGTCGCTTCCATTCGCACGAAGGCGGTCCGTGACGGCGACGACTACGTTATCAACGGCGCAAAGACCTTTATCACCAATGGTACAATTTCTGACTTTGTTACTACCGCCGTGCGCACAGGCGGACCCGGTCATAGCGGCATATCGCTGATTGTTGTTCCCGCAGATACACCCGGTCTGACACGCAAACGCCTCAAAAAAATCGGCACGCATTCTTCCGACACAGCGGAGTTGTTCTTCGATGACTGCCGCGTACCCGCCCGCAACCTGCTAGGTCCGGAAAACAACGGTTTCAAAGCGATCATGCAAGGCTTTGAGGGCGAGCGACTGGTCCTTTCGATTATCGCCTGCGCCCAAATGCGCCTGATGTGGAACACAGCCCGTCAGCATGGCCATGACCGAAAGGCATTCAACCAATCGCTGCTTGATTTTCAGGTCTGGCGGCATCGTCTGGCAGACGCCATCACCTCCATAGAAGCGGCTGAAGCGTTGATGTATCGAGGGATCGATCTTTACGTTCGCGGTGAGCCTTGTAATGCAGAAATTTCAATGTCGAAATTGTTCTGTACAGAAACCGCTGTCTCAGTCGCACGCGAATGCGCTCAGATCCACGGTGGGATGAGCCATATGGAGGAATGCCTGATGGCGCGGCTTTATCGTGACTGCCTCGCCTTCACGATCGGCGCCGGAACCAGCGAAGTCCTGCGCGAAATTATCGCTGGCGCATCCGGTCTTTCCCCGGAACGAAAACGGTCATGACGAGCCGATGACGATTAAAACACAAATCGAAGGCGCCGTCCTCATTGTTATTATGGATCGGCCGGAATCACGCAACGCCCTCAATGCGAAAATGCGTGAACAATTCATCGAGGTCTGGACAGCGTTTCGCGACAACCCTGAATTACACGCAGCGATTCTCACTGGAGCTGGAGACCAATCCTTCTGCGCCGGCGCCGACCTGAAAGAAATCGGCGCCTATTATGCCTCGATGACTGCGATAGAGCGGCGCGAACATGGCGAACGGGAGCCGGGACTTGGCGCCCTGACTCGCAATTTTGACCCACGCAAACCAGTGATCGCCGCAATCAACGGCCATTGCCTCGCGGGCGGTCTGGAACTGGCGCTCGCCTGCGATATCCGAATCGCCGCCAACCATGCGACGTTCGGCCTGCCGGAAACAAGGCGCGGGATATTGCCTGGCGCTGGCGGCACTCAGAGGCTGCCGCGCGCCCTTCCCTTCGGCATAGCGCTTGAAATGATTTTAACGGGCGCGCCCATTGACGCCGAAGCGGCTTTGCGTTGGGGGTTGATCAATCACCTTACTGACAAAAGTGAATTGATGGACAAAGCGATGACGGTCGCCTCCCAGATCGCAATGAATGGCCCGCTTGCCATTCGCGCCGCCAGGGATGCGGTCTACCAAGGCGCCTGTCTGCCCCTTGATGAGGCCCTGCGCCTTGAGCAGTTCCATGCCGAATCCGTGCGCCAGAGCGAAGATGCAAGAGAAGGCGTCCAGGCCTTCATCGATAAGCGCCCGCCGGTGTTCCGGGGGAAATAGAAGATGAATCACGAGACCAGCAAACCCAAAGTTCGAATACGACTTCGCCTTTCAAAGGAGCACTAAACTATGGCCCGAGAAAAAATCGCGATTGACGCCTGGGCGACCTATGTAAGCCCTGGAGGCGCCAAGCGTTGGCCGAAAGAGTTTTTACATATCTTCAACAAATATAATTCTCCAAAACACATGACTGAAGGTCAGTCGGTTGAAGATCTGATCGCTGAAATGGATGCGTCCGGCGTCGACAGGTTGATCCTGTCATCTTTCTATTACAAGGGCGACCCGGTGATGACCAATGAAGAGGTCGCAAAGATCGCCCAAGCGCATCCTGATAGATTTATCCCCGCCGGAACTGTTAATGTCATGGACAAGCCCATGAAAGTGGCGGCCGATGTGGATTATCTGGTCACGGAACTCGGCATGTGTTGCGTCCGCCTGGAGCCTTATATGTATGGCGACGGGATGACCGGCCTTCCGCCTAATGACAAGCATTATTGGCCGGTTTATATGAAATGTTCAGAGCTTGGTGTGCCGGTCGCACTTCAGGTTGGACATACCGGACCACTCTTACCGTCCGAATGCGGACGCCCTATCTACCTCGATGAAGTGGCCCTCGCCTTCCCGGATCTCGTGATCATCGGCTGCCATCTCGGCCAGCCCTGGCACGAAGAAATGATGACGCTGGCCTGGAAGCACCCCAATGTTTACATAGAGACTTCCGCCCGCTCCGCAAGGCAGTGGCCGGAAGAATTCGTCCGCTACACAAAGGGGTGGGGTCAGGACAAGGTCATCTGGGCGACCGACTATCCGCTGCTTTCATTTGAGAGGACCTTGAGTGAAATCGAGGACCTCGGTATTTCGGACGAAATCTATCGCAAGATCGTACGTGACAATCTTATCCGCGCGTTCAAGCTGGATCTGTAAGATGGCTCTGGGACAATTACTGGCGAGCATTCCATACGTTGTCTGGCACGGCGTTGAGATTGAGGAAGACACCGCACGTAGCGTTGTCTTGCGAATACCGTTTCGCAATGATCTCGCCAATTATGTCGGCTCCTTTCATGCTGGAGCCCTTTATACGCTGGCAGAGACCGCCGCCGGTGTGATTGCTGACCGCGCTTTACCTGCCAGCGACACGTTTGTTTTGTTGCGTAATGCAGAAATCCACTACACCCGCCGTCCTGAGGGCAATGTGCACGCCCGCGCCAATCTCGATCAACATGCAGCGGCAAAAGCGCAACGCGAATTCGAAGAGTTTGCAAGAGCCGACATATCCATCAATGTTACCATGACTGACGACACGGGAGCATCAGTTTTTGAAGGCCAGTTCAACTACGCCCTGAGACCGAGGAAATAATGACAGATACGCTGCGTGTAGAGACCAATGACGCGGTTCAAACCTTGACGTTGAACCGCCCAGAAAAATTAAACGCGATCGATATCCCGCTCCTTGATCGATTGATCGATGCCCTGGAAGCCGCCAAGAATGACCCCAAGGTGCGCGCCCTGGTTCTCGCTGGTGAAGGTAATTCTTTTTGTGCTGGTGCTGACATCGGCCAGATGGTCGACCGGACGCCTGCTGATTGGGAACAAATTGTTGATCACTACTTAGATCCTATCCGCATTATTTCCTCTTGCGGAAAACCCGTCATCGCCAGGTGCCACGGCAATGTTTTCGGCGGAGGGCTCGGCCTCGCAATGGCTTGCGATTTTCGCGTCGCCAACAAGAGTGCACGTTTCTGCACACCGTTCGTCAAATTGGCGCTCGCTGGATGCGATATGTCGGCAGGGTATTTCCTACCGCGCCTCGTCGGTCTCGGCCGCGCAACCGACATGATGATGACCGGACGTGTTGTGCAGGCTAGCGAGGCCCTTGCCATCGGACTGGTGAGTCAGAGCGTCGCTGAAAGCGAGCTTGACGCCAGCGTTGCCAAATTAGCAACACGACTCGCCGCCGGTGCGCCAAAAACCACGGCCTTCACCAAGAATGCCATCCGCAAATCTCTCGACCGGGATATGGAGGCGGAATTCGATTACGAAATTTTCGCGCAGGTGCAATGCCTGCAAAGCGCCGATCACCGTGAGGGCGTTGCAGCGTTCCGGGAAAATCGGAAACCCGTTTTTCGAGGCGAATGAAATGGATAACCGCAAACCAAAATGACACAAGAACACCTCTCTGGAAATGTCAGACCCGATCCGTTCACTGAACGGCTTGGGATCACCAGCAGTATCAATAGTGATGGAGTCGCCATTACAACCCATCACTGCACCGTTGATGAGTGCAATATATTTGGCGTCGTACACGGCGCCTTATTGTTCGCTATGGCCGATGTCGGCATGGGTATGGCGCTATCGTCTACTTTGCCCGGGAAACCCCGTCTCGGCAGTATCTCAATCACCGCTAATTATATTCGCGCAGGAAAACCCGGATTGCTCCAGGCCGAATCACGGCTCTTGAAGCGAGGACGCTCGGTCGCTTTTCTGGAGTCGGAAATCCGTGATGGCGAGAACACGGTTTGCGCACGGTTTTCGGGCGTATTTCATATCTATTCGAAAGAAGAAGAGAACCCGGTATGACCGACCCGACCCTCACCGACGAGCAGATCCAGTTCCGGGACGCTGTCAGAACCTTTGTTGAAAAAGAGATTACGCCCAACGCCACGCGCTGGGACACCGAGGAGCGGTACCCTCAAGAGCTTTTTCAAAAGCTTGGCGCGCTCGGTTGGCTTGGCGCGGCGTTTCCTGAAGACGTAGGCGGATCGGGCGGTGGCTCGATTCTCTACGCGATTCTTTGTGCAGAACTGGCGCGTGGTTCGGCCGCCATTGCGCTGGGTCTCTATGTCCATACTGCGCTCGCCAGCGCCGCAATTCTTCATCTTGGTAATGACGAACAAAAGATGCGTTTTCTGCCCGAAGCGCTGGCTGGTAAGAAAATCGGCTGCTGGGGATATGCCGAGGCCGGAGCCGGAGCCGATATTTCCTGCATTGCGACACGCGCTGACAAAGACGGTGACGTCTATGTCCTTAACGGCGCCAAGCTTTATATCACCAATTCGCCCTTCGCCGATTTCATGGTCATTGTAGCGGCGACTGCACCGGAGAAGGGCCTCAAAGGCATGTCGTTGTTCATTGTCGAACGGGAAATGGCAGGCGTAAACGTCAGTGCGCCGTTCAAGAAACTCGGCATGGGCGCTTCGGAAATGGCGGAGATCGTTTTTGACAATTGTCGCGTGCCGGAATGTAATCTTCTTGGTCCAGAAAATTTTGGATTTTTACTGGCGCTCAAAGTTCTGACACTTGGACGCATCGCCAGCGCCGCCTTCGGCGTCGGCCTTGGATGGGCCGCGCTCGAAGAATCGATCGGCTATACGAGCACTCGGTTACAAGCAGGCAAGCCCGTCTCAAGTCATCAATTTGTCCGGTTCACTCTGGCGGACATGGCGACAAAGCTGGAGGCGGCCTGGCAACTGACCCTTCATGGCGCACGGATTGCCGATGCAAATCAGCCCCATGACAAGGAAGCGTCGATGGCGAAACTCTTCGCCACCGAAACGGCGACATGGGTTTGCGAACGAACACTTCATTTATGCGGCGCCCAAGGGTACATGCGCGAAAGCAAGGCCCAGCGATTTTACCGCGATTGCAAAGTTCTTGAGCTTGGCGAAGGCACCAGCGAAATTCAACGCGAGACCATTGCGCGCATATTGGGGGTATAAATCATGGGCGTACAGGAAAGACGAGCGCGCGAACGCACTGCACGCAAAGAAACAATTCTGGATGCCGCACGCGCATTGCTGCTAGAGCGTGGTTTCACAGGGACAACGACAAAGCAAATCGCTGATCGCTGCGAACTTTCTGAAGCAACCGTTTTTTTCTACTTCAAAAGCAAGGATGAGATTTTAACATCTCTCTTATTCGAAGGAATCGATTTTTGGCGTCGTGGGTTAGATAAGGTGGCGGCGTTGACCCTCACACCGGAGGAGACACTCTCCCGCATCTGGAAATTTTTTGCTCAAGTCCACAAAGAGCATCCGGAATATTATCAACTTTCAGCTTTTCTGGCGCGTCCTCAAGCAATTTCTGATGTATCGGAAGAGGTTCGTGGTGAAATTATCCTCCGTTCAGGTGAAAATTTTCAGCAACTCGGCGCCCTTCTTGAAGACGCATTGGGTCAAGGGAAAGGTCGCATCGCCGGAGATCTTCTGTGGGCGTCTTTCTTGGGACTTATGCTGGTCCGTGAATCCAGAATAAACCTGGGCTCGCCACGCCACCCGACAGATAGGGACATGAGCCGCATTCTCAAGCTCCTCACACATGGGCTGTTACCCGAAGCGCATGATGGGAGAAAATGATGAAAAACATGCAAGCCGCCCGGTTCATCCGTGCAGGCGAACCGCTTCAGATCGACACCCTCCCCGTTCCCGAACCTGATACCGGAGAGATTTTGGTAAAGGTCGCGGCTTGCGGACTATGCGGCACTGACCTTCACCTTGCCGTCGATGGCGATTTACAGGTGGACCACACGCCAATCACGCTCGGTCATGAAGCCTCCGGCATAATCGTCGAACTCGGACCGGACGTTGCTCATCTCAATATTGGAGATCGCGTTGCGATGTTTCCCGCCGCCTTTTGCGGGGTGTGCCGATTTTGCACAATTGGCCGGGAATCTCTGTGTGAAAATTCGAAGGTTTACGGCATGGCGCGTGACGGCGCTCTGGCCGAATACGTCACAGCGCCGGCACGATCAGTAATTCCGATCCCTGATGACGTTCCATTTGATATCGCCGCCATCATTACTGACGGAGTCTCAACGCCATATCATGCATTAAGCAGTCGCGGTAACTTAGCTGCGGAAGAGTGTGTCGCGGTCATCGGCTGCGGCGGCCTCGGCACACACGCCATTATGCTCTCGAAATTGATGGGCGCCGGTAAGGTTGTTGCCGTCGATATTCAGGAAGAAGCCCGCAGTCGCGCCTTATCACACGGCGCTGATTTTGCATTCGATCCTACTGAGACAGATTTCGTCAAAAAAATGCGCAAACAGCTCGGCCGGTCCGGCGTCGACATGGCGCTCGAATTTGTTGGCCGCGCGAACACCGCCGAACTCGCTATCCGTCTGTTGGACAAAACCGGACGGGCAGTTCTTGTCGGGGTTGGTATGGAAAGGCCTGCACTACCGCCTCTCGCCGCTTTCGTGGGTCGAGAACAATCCGTCCTCGGTTCGTTTGGCATGGACAAGAAAGATATTGCCGATTTGTTCGAACTGGTCGCTTCAGGACACCTTGACCTCTCTGACTCTATCTCCGCGCGTTACCCGCTCGCAAAGGCCAATGACGCGCTTCAACATCTGGCGCGCAAGGATGTCGGGGTCGTACGCGTCGTTGTCGAACCATAAAGGGGTTGTTGAGTGAAAATACACCAAAAAACCAAACCATGGCGCAATCATACGATCCCGCAAATATTTATGACTGCGACGGCGCAATTCGCAGAACGGCCGGCCTTGCGGGAAAAATTGGGAGGGCAATGGCAGACGGTTTCCTGGGGCGAATACGCGCAAGAAGTTAAAAATGCCAGCCTTGGGCTCGCGACCCTGGGCTTAAAGAAGGGTGATCGCGTCTGCATCTTGAGCGATAATTGCCCGCATTGGCTCTATGCGGATATGGCGATCATTTGCACCGGAGGCGCGTCAGTCGGAATCTATTCGACAAGCGCACCACATCAGATCGAATATTTCCTGACAGATTGCGAGGCGCGGTTCATTTTTGTAAGCGATCAGGGCCAGCTCGATAAGGTCATGGGCGTTTGCGACAAGATTTCACATCTTGAAAAAATTATTGTCTTCGATGAGCACACCTCTGCTCAGTGCGATAAAAAGAACGTCATCTCATTCAACACGCTGACCAAAATTGGTCGCCAGGCAGAGCTTGAAAATGAAAACCTATTTCAGCACCGCGCCGAAGCTGTATCGCCAGATGATATCGCCATTCTGATCTACACATCCGGCACCACAGGTCCGCCAAAAGGCGCTATGCTGACCCATCGAAACATCATGTTCCAAATCGCGGTATTCGATGAATTCCTGCACATCAATAAAGGCGACGATCTGCTCTCCTTTTTGCCTCTCAGCCATATCGCCGAGCGTATGCTGTCATCACTGCGTCCTGTGATGCACGGTGCGCGCGTAACCTTCTCTCAAGGCCCGGATAAATTTGCGGAAGAGGTAAGAGGCGTTTCTCCCCATGTATTTTTCGCCGTGCCGAGACTCTGGGAAAAGTTTCACGCCGCAATTACCGATGCGATTGAAAAGGGTCCTGCCATTGAAAGCTGGGCGTATCGGACCGCCCTCTCGGTTGGACGTAAGGCGGCGCGATATAAATACAGCGCTCGGAACATTCCTCCCATTCTCTCAATCCTTCAGATATTCACCGATGGTTTGGTAATGCGGAATGTCCGCGCCAAAATCGGCATGGACCGCGCACGGTTCGTTATCTGCGGCGCTGCGCCTGTCTCGCCCGATCTGCTTTTATGGATGGCGGCCATCGGCCTTGACGTACGCGAAACCTATGGCCTCACGGAAAACAGCAGCGTCGCAGCGATTGCCCCGCTCAATAAACGCAAATTCGGTTCGGTCGGTAAAGCCGTTCTTGATAGCGAAATCCGGATCGCCGGGGACGGCGAAATACTGATCAAGGGCGATCACGTATTCGCCGGATATATCAGCAAGAAACAGGAAACCCGTGAATCCCTGAAGGATGGATGGCTCCATACCGGAGATCTCGGCCGTTTTGATGATGACGGGTTTTTGTACATAACGGGACGCAAGAAAGACATTATCATCACTTCTGGTGGGAAAAACATCTCACCGGCGCAAATCGAAAATGAACTAAAATTCCATCCTTTGATTGCTGACTGCATGGTGGTCGGCGATGGTCGCAAATACCTGACCTGCTTGATCATGCTGGACCACACCCATGCACCGTCCTACGCCGCCGAGCATGGCATTGCATTCGCGAACTATGCAGAGTTCAGCCAACAACCCGAATTATCCACAATCGTCAACAGCGAGATCGATCGCGTGAATCAGCGATTTTCACGCGTTGAGCAAATAAAGCACTTTCGCATTCTCGACGCTCCGCTGACGCCACACGATGGCGCGCTGACGCCGACGATGAAACTGAAGCGCGACGTCGTCGCCAGAAAATACGAAAAACTCATTGATTCAATGTATACGGAAAATATCATCTAAAACGATCTCTGCCTACCTATTGACTTGCAAAGGACAAAATAATGATTTCCAAAACGGTTCAACAAGCGCGCGAGAAATTCCGGAAAGACCACAATATTGAAAAATATTCGGGCGTCATGCACTTATCGCTAACGCTTGGAGTATCTCTGGTGGTTGTTGGTTTATGCGTATCCATGCTCAACCAGATTGCGCCCCTTGAATGGCTGACAGTTCCAATCGTTTTTCTCTATTCCAATCTGTCGGAATACCTCGGCCACAAAGGCCCTATGCACCACAAAACAAAATTTCTCAGCCTGATCTATAAACGTCATGCATTGGAGCATCATTCATTTTTCACGCAAGACGCAACCACCATTGAAAGCCCAAAGGATTTCAAGGCGATATTGTTCCCGCCGGTGATGCTGGTATTCTTCTTCGGATGCTTTGCGTTGCCAGTCGGGGCGGCAGTTTATTTGCTTCTGTCACCAAATGTCGCATTCTTGTTTGTCATTACCTCGGTGCTTTATTTTTTGAATTATGAACTTTTGCACTTGGCCTATCATTTGGACCCGGATGGTTGGGTCGCGCAACTTCCCTTCCTGAAAACTCTACGCCATCATCACACATTGCATCACGACCAACGTCTGATGAGCCGTTATAACTTCAACATCACATATCCAATTTTCGACCTTCTATTGGGCACCAGCTACAAAGAAGGAAGAAGCTGACCGGCGCTTTGGAACACGACCTCCCTTGGCGCCCGCTTTAGCGTTTGGATCTTGGGACAGGTTTCATTCGACGCCATGTACATTTCGCGTTTTTCCCTTCCAGAAAGGCTCACGCAACGAACGTCGTAATATCTTGCCAACCGGCGTTTTTGGAAGTTCGTCCACAATCCGAATGACTTTGGGCGCCTTGAAACGCGCCAAACGATGCTTTGCGAAGCTCAACAAATCTTCCTGAGAAACCTCTTGACCCGCTCGTAAAACGACCGAAGCGTTGATCGCCTCGCCCCATTTTGAATCCGGGACTGCATAAACGCCGCACTCCGCAACGGCATCATGTTCCATCAAGACGTTTTCAATCTCGGCCGGATAGACATTAAACCCACCGGAAATGATCAGGTCCTCTTTGCGATCAGCTAGATAAATATAGCCGTCCTCCTCGATCCGCCCAAGGTCGCCAGTGCGCAACCAGCCGTTGCTCAGGCGTTGTTCATCGAGGTCAGGACGACGCCAGAATCCGGGCGTGGTCCACGGCGCGCAGACCCAGATCTCGCCTACCTCGCCAGTCGCAATGTCCTCCCCTGCCTCAGAACGAATTCGGATCTGGGCAGGTGCAGATTCGCGACCAATAGAAGTTAAACGCTCGCCGCCAGCCGCAAGCGCCCGTTCGTGCTCTTGTGGTCCCATGATCGTGTTGAGGCCGTATGCTTCGGTTTGGCCAAACCCTGTAAAGAGCACCGGGCCAAGCCGTTTGATGGCGCGTTCGACCAGAGACGGCGCCGCCGGTGACGCCGCGTAGACCACCGCCCGCAGGCTGTCGAGATTGGCGCCCACTGCATCAGGGTGATCAAGCACCATGCGCAACAGGGTCGGCACGGTCAGCATCATGGTAATTTTATGATCTGCGATAGAGCCAAGAATGGCCGCCGGGTCTGCCTCAGGCAAAATAACCAATTGCGCTCCAACGACCCAGCAACTGTCCATCGCCCGTCCGCAAAAATGACTAAGAGCAAGCTGCCCGAGAAGCCGGTCTTCCGGGTTAAGATTAAATGTCTGCGCCCAGAAGTTCATCGCTGCCGATACGCTCACATAACTATGCGTAACGCCCTTGGGCCGCCCTGTCGTTCCCGAAGTGTAAAGAATTTGCGCCAATTGGGAGGGCGGACGGTCAATGACAATCGCTGCGTCCGGGCACTCTGCCGAGAGCCTCCTAAGATCAACAGCGCCTTCAACTTCCCCGAACGCCAGCACCTGAATATCATCCACTGAAGCTGAACGCAGATGCTTAACCCGGTCATGAGACAGCGCTATGGCGAATCGGGCGCCTGAGTCGTTCAGGATAAATGCATGTTCTGCTTCGGTGAGCGCCCCCAGCATGGGGACCAGTACGCCGCCAGCACGGGCTATGCCAATCACCGATTCAACATATTCGATGCAGTTTTGCTGCAGAACGGCTACACGCTCGCCCGGCTCAAGACCAAACTGAATCAGGGCGCGGGCAATCATCGTACCCTGACGGTCAAGCTCGGCAAATGTGCGTCTTCGCGCGCCCTCCACCAGCGCCACACGATTCGGCCAGTGCCGGGCCGCACGGGCAGGATAATGGGCGTAGGGATGGATCATGACTTTTCGCCTGGATCGTTCAGATGACGTTCGGGCGGGCCTGCATAGTGAGCCCCAAGCGCATCGGGAATAATACGCAGAGGCACGCCCTCACGTATTTCTTCAGTGATATGAGCCAGCAACGCCATACCATAGCTGATCGCCCCAAGACCGCCGATGACCAGCGGGTCAAATCGCAAATCTGCGGTAACCGCCCCGAGAGCGCCGGCGAGATTAATCGGAATGCGCTTGCCTTTGCGTTTCTCAACCTCTTTTTCGATGCCGTCGAGAACCCGGCCATGATCTCGCCAACCGTCGAGTTTTTTTGCGACCCTACGCACCACGACGACACGCGGTTCGGCTGACTTGTGCATGGGGTGGCCCAATCCGGGAACAGCGCCTCTGCGTTCAAGCCAAATGTCCACTGCCCGCACTGCGGCCTCCTCCGCCCCCACACCCCAGGAGACGGCTTCCATCAACATCTCCGCCGGCTCCTGAGGAGACCCGGTGACGGAGCCGCTGGCGAGCATTCCGCTTGCGAGGGCAGGTATGGCGGAATCAGGAGAAGCCGAGGCGGTGAAACGCGCGGCGCCCACAGCAGCGCTAATAAATTGTTGATCCATACCGCTACGCAATACCAGATCGAACAATGCGGCTTCGCGTTCGTCCGGCAATTCCCCGGTCAACAACAAAAACGCGGATTGCGTATAGGTCAGGCCTTCGATCAATTCCTCGACCGGGTAGCCGCGCACGTGGATGCGGCCCTTTTCTGCTCGGCTGATTTTTGTTGTCCAATAATCGCTCCAGTCGCCCGAGGCGACATACTGACCGACATGGCGCTTTATTTGCTTTGGCTGGGGCTTATCATTCGACATGAGCTACACCTTGTGTGTTGGCGCTGAATCTTGCGGCGTGAATCGTGGAAGCATAAAACCATCTTCAGCTTCGAATTGGATTTGAACAGCCATCCCGATGCTGACCTTCTCAGGAGCGCAACCGATTACGGTCGATATCAACCTCGGCCCTTCTTTCAATTCTATCAACGCAACCACATAGGGTGCGGGAATGGCTGGGTGATACGTGCGTCTGTAGATGACAAAACTGAACACTTCACCGAACCCGGATACCTCGCGCACCGAAAGATCAGTTGACCAACATTTCGGACAGACAGACCCTCCCGGCAGAAAAAGGTGCTCACAGCCAGCACAGGCAAACACCACCAAATGTTGATCCTGACAGGCATCCCAAAACGGTTTGGTGAAATCCGTTGGGTGCGGCAAGGGATAGGCGATCTGATCGTTTGGGGGCATGTAGTCGTCCACTATTTTCCAAGTATCAATGTCGAATGCGTGTTCATGCCCAGTCCATGACCGCTCACCAGTGCGGTCTCGGCATTGTCGATCTGGCGCGCGCCCGCCGTGCCGCGCAGTTGACGCACGGCTTCGATGACGTGGAGCATGCCGCCGCCATAGCCTTCGGCCAATAACCCGCCGCTGGTGTTCACCGGCAAGCTGCCCAACGGCCCAATACGACCACCCTCGACAAAGGATCCCGCCTCTCCCTTTTTGCAAAACCCGTAGTCTTCGAGCTGCATCAAAACCACAATCGTAAAGCAATCATAGAGCATCGCCAGATCGATATCGTCAGGAGACATCCCAGCACGGGCGAATGTTTCCGGGCCGCATCTCGCCGCTGGCAATGTGTCGAAATGCTCAGGCGAAGACCATGTTGAGAGACGGTTTGCCTGTCCATGGCCAAGGATTTCTATTGGCGCCTGACGCAGATCAGCCGCTCGATCTGCGGTCGTCACCACAACCGCTGCCGCCCCGTCCGACATCAAACAACAATCCGGTCGTCTCAACGGTTCAACAACATACTCAGCCGCCATATATTGCGCCAGGGTCAGCGGTTCGCGTTTTTGGGCGTGGGGTGTTCGTGCAGCGTGCTGGCGAGCGGCGATGGCGACTTCGGCAAGTTGTTCTGGCCGTGTACCCCATAAATGCATATGCCGTTGCGCAGCGAGAGCATGAATGCCAACCGCCCCAAACAGCCCGAAAGCGGCGTCATCGCCGCGGCCATACCCAAAGGAACCCGGCGTCGAAAGCGCAGAGTCGCCATAGACGCAAAGACAAACCGAACACAATCCGGCTTCGACCGCCAACACAGCGCGCTGAATGATGGCGGCGCTGCTGGCGCCCCCCAAAATATCGGAGCCCGTATAAGCGGGATCGATCCCGAGATATTGCCCGAGCGCCAAATAATGGGGCGTAATTCCATCGAGAATGCCTTGGGCTGGGCCGGGATCGGTTATCAGCCCATCAACGTCTTGGCGACCCAGACCAGCGTCTTCTATCGCCCGTTTCGACGCCTCCACTTCAAGGTCAAACGCTGAGCGATCCGGGAGTCGTCCAAAATCAGTGTGTCCAATGCCAGCAATCACGGCGCGGCGCGTCATCGCGAAAACCTCTGAGTTTTAAATGCGAATTGGTCGTTGGCAATTGTCAAGGCGACGCCTCCGGCTCGAGCTTTTTTCCTCTAGGCTTTTATACAGGAGAGTTGAGTAATACTCAATAATCGAGCTTTCCTCTTTTACTGGCCATTCCAGGCCCGAAAACACAATTTTCTGTGCGATTGAGAGTGGCGACCGTATCAATGAGCGCTATCGTTTGAAGCCACCTATGCGGAGATCGAACGTTTCGGATTTTCGATCAGGATCGCCGCGCACCTACGCGCGAAGGCGCGCAAATTCAAAAGCTGGAGCGGGGGGGCAAATCATCAATCGTGAACTGGTAGCTGGCCGAAACGCCACCTTCATCAGGTTGTGCGCTTCTCAACAATCAAGTCCGACACAACGGCCGTGGTCTCTATCTCAAGCTTGGCGCCATCTTCGATGAGGGCGGAAACCTGGACCACCGCCATGCAGGGAAAGACTTGGCCTAATATTTCGCGCCAGACGCGGCCAATCTCACGCGTATTGTCGAGATAATCGTCTTTGTCGGTGATAAAACAGGTCATACGGACGATGTCCGCCGGTTCGGCCTTTCCTTCTTTGAGGATCGCAACGGTATTGATCAACGTTTGCCGGAACTGTTCGACGAAATCAGCAGACTCGAATTCTTCATTTGCATTCCAACCCACGATACCGGCTGTAAACACCTGCCGTCCGTGTGCGGCGATACCGTTAGCGTAACCCTTCGGGCGCGGCCAACCTTCCGGTTGGAGAATTTCATTGTTCATCTGCACAGTTCCGTATTTACAAATTTTTGAAGAGACTGCGAATTGATAAGCGGCTTGATCAGTGGATTGAAAAATGGATAGGAGTCAGCCCGCTGCTTGAAACGCCGCTTCATTCACCTGTTCAGACACGCCTTTGGTATTGATTGCCACCGCCGGATCGACTCCATCCCTCAGGCGAACATGGCGGTATGCGCCCCACAACGCTGCGCCCAGGGCGCCCGCGAGAATGGACTGATCATGCGATAACATTTTGATGTTGAGTCGTTTGTCACCGTCAGCCAATTCCTGTAATGCCGCCACAAACCCTTGGTTTTTTGACAACCCGCCGGTCATCAAAACATCGCCGTCGGCTTTCACCATCCGCAACAATCCAGCGAGCCGCTTGGCCATCGAGAGATGAATGCCTTTGAGGATATTCGGCGTTGATATTTTTCGGCTGACCATATTGATGACATCGGTTTCTGCCAACACTGCGCAAATGCCTGAGACTTGTTCAGGGTCGTCCGCTTCCAGTGACAGGGCGCCGATATCATCAATGCTGACCCCGAGATAACGAGCGATATTTTCAAGGAACTGACCCGAACCAGACGCACATTGCGACGTCATCCGGTAGGATATGACCTTTGAGCGTTCGTCAATCAGCATGGCCTTAGAATGCAGAGCGCCGCAATCAATCAGGGCAGTGACATTGGGATTGAGGTAAATGGCGCCGCGGGCGTGGGAGGTCATCGAGTAAAAATGTCCGCGACGGAAATCGACCATCTCGCCTTCGCCAGTCGTCGCAACATAGGAAATGTCGTCGTGTTCGAGACCATTGTTCTTGAGAAGCCGCTGATAGGCGCCGTTCACGACCGCTTTGATGTCGCGTTTACGGATTTTATCAACGTCGGTTGTGATTTGCTGCCCGTTGTCGCCATCATCGTCAAAGCGCATCAAGACCGTCTTGATAGAATCACATCCGACGTCAATTCCAACAGTATAAAACATTCGGATCTCCTCTATGTTGCAACAGACGCCATACCGGCCATTTTCTGTGGGGCTTTTTTCTTGACTTTCAATTTGGAAATTTCGAGGTCCGCCATCACGCCACGCGGATCACGCTTGGCAAACAGCGCCGCGCCAATGGCGCCGGTATAGATGCTGTCATGGCTGATATTGATCGTGACATCTCCATAGTTTTCAATCACGAGGGTCTTGAGGGCCGATGTTGCGGCTTCGTTTTTGGCGACGCCTCCAGTAAACGTGAATTCGCTCATAACGCCGCCACTGCGCGCCAGAAGTGACATTGCGCGCAGGATGATGGCGCGGTGCAGCCCGGCCAGGATGTCTTCGCGCTTTTCCCCCAGGGCAAGCCGCTCGCGCAGTTCGGCGCCGGCGAATACCGTGCAAGTGGAGTTGATCTTGACGGTCTTGCTCGATTGCATCGCCATCGGGCCTAATTGATGCACCCCCATATTCATCTCATCAGCAATATAGCCGAGATAACGGCCACAGCCGGCCGCGCAGCGGTCGTTCATTTGGAAAGCGGTGACGATGCCCTTTTCGTCAATCTGAATTGCTTTAGTGTCCTGACCGCCAATATCTAAAACAGTCCGGGTCTTGGGAAACATGAAATGTGCGCCAAGGCCATGACAGAGAATTTCCGAGCGGATCTGTTGTTTGTCGAAGGGCAGCGTCAGACGACCGTACCCTGTCCCAACAGTGTTGATCACATTAAATGTTTTGTTGAGGGTTGCCGCCACGGACGTAGAGATTGGATCTCCGAAGGTAGCAAAGCGGGGGTCATCAAGTGTTTTGAGACGAGCAAACTCCAGATAGTCTTCAAAATCCCCTGCAAAACTTTGGTTTTCGACACGAAGAATTGCGCCGTCGAACAATCCGATCATCCGCCCGAAGGAAAGCGACCGTTCCGTACAGACACGTTCAGCGTGTCTCATATAGGCGCTGCTGGCGAGGTCACGGAAAAAATCTGACTGGGACAGCTTTTCCGGCTGAAATTCATTGGGTGCGTCTTTTTCCATTTCAGAAAATATAAAACTCAGCGCGTCACATATTTTTTCCGCTTCATCTTCTGAGCACAACCAGCGCTCACGAGCGCCAAGGCAATCGTCGCTCAGGGCTTTTAACTGGCGCAGATAATGGGCGAGACCGTAGTAACTCGACAGGTTCGCCATCAGCTCTTCACGTTGTTCGCATACCGATCGAGACTGTTCCAGATGCTGGCTGAGAGTAATGAAACGCGCATCGATTTCCGCCTCTTCGCGGGCGATCTGGCAAGCCAGCTCATAGTTTGAGCGGGAGTTGGTGATACCCCTTCCAAGCACACGTTCATCGCTGTCGATAATCACCGCCTTGGTGGTCGTGGACCCGAGATCAATGCCGATATAACAACCGTCCATGTCTATGCTCCCACCCGTTTTGCTTCGATCATCTGGAAGTAGGATTCCAATCGATTCTTGATGTTTGCGGCGCTAAAATAGCGCGGGTCCACAAGGTCCGATTCGATAAAACCGCCAGCTCTTCCTGTCTTTTTTTCGATCTCACGCATCATCAAGAGCTGGCCAGCGGAAAACGAGTTGCAACTCTTGATCGAGTTTATAAGAAACCCATCGGCTTCGAAGTCTTCGATGTAATTTTGTAAAATTTCGACCCGCGCCGGCAACGAATGATTGGTGTAACAACCGAGGCAATATTCGCCAAGGCTTTCCAATGGCCGTTGAGGGTCGTGACGAAAACCGTTTTCATACAATCCTCCAACCTTGGTGTAGGTTGAAGCCACCATCACGACGCCTTCGTCGGCAAAGATCTTCCAGAAATCTCGGAAGCTTGTCCAGTTGGGCGGCCCTTCAATAACGATGCGGTATTTTTGTTGATTCAATTCACCTTCGGGTGTAACCGGGCCCAGCTTGTTGGCAACGCGATAATCAACCTCCGCCTTCAGTATACGGTAATAGTCCTCACATTCTGGCAATCCGCGGAAAGCCGTGAAGATCGGGCCGATATAAAAGACGCCGCCGAAATAGGCATCGATGGGTGACGGTTTGTTTTTAGCGGAATTCCAGATGTCGACGAGTAGTTCTTCAGCGCGCGCCGAGGATTCGAGTAACTCTTTCAGCCGGTCCCGATCCAGTTTCTTTCCGGAGACGTCCTCAAGGGCCGGAACAACAACCTCTTCCAACTGTTTCGTGACATAGTCGCGCATCTCAGGGGTGATTTCCCCCTCAGCCTGATAAGGCGCCTGCAGCATCACGATCGGACAGTCATATTCCTGTTTCAGGAGCTCAAACCATTTGAGGAACGTAAAACATCCCGTGTAACTCAGCAGCAGCAGGTCTGGCTTCGGCAGAGGCAGTCCGGTCGGGCCAATATTACCCTTTTTCATCATCCCGATATCGCACTTCACATAGGTGCAAACATCTTCCGAATGACCGGTCTTTTCGGCTTCCTGAATATAACCGCCACTCATTTTTCGCATGCCGGACTGAAGGGCGTTCACCTCAGGATGGACTGGCAGCATATCAAATGCACGGATCAATTCATTCAAATTGCCGGGAACAAAAGTGTAGACAACTTTTTTGTTGTTTTCTTTAGCCTTTGACAGCTTTTCAAAATGACCGGCGATCATCTGCTTCTGGATGAGCATGCTGTCTTCTTTTTGAATATCAACCTGTATGTTCATTGTACGCCCCATAGTTTGATGGAGTCTGCAAACGTACCTGTCTGCTCTTTTATCACCTGTATTTGCCCGGTGTTTTCGGCATATTTGAAAGCGGTGTAGGGAATATTCTCCCGGGTCAGCACGTCCTGAATCATCGGACGGTCCAGAAGCGCCGGATCGCAGAAACTGGCGGAAGCGAAAATAACGCCTTCGGCGTTACGATCGCGGACCTGATTGACCAGGTACATGCCCTTATCGTCGCCTTCTTCATATCGGGAGGCTGTGGCGACGGTTTTGCCTAAATAGGCCTCGATCAAAGCCGCCATCGGGCGATCACCGACATCGATAGGATCCAAATGGTAGCGATTACCTAACACCCAGTCATCGTCGACGATGAAGCAGCCGCTGTTTTCCATGGCGCGCACCAGGCTCAAGGGTGGCTGCTCACAAAAGGCGCCGGTGACGACAACACGCACATGGTCACGTATCGGTCGATCACTATTGCGAATGCTGACCATATAGTCGCGCAGCATTTGTGAATGCTCGGTAACTTCCAGGATGTTTGATGCACGCATCAGCAAGAACAGATCGGAAGTCAGAACCTTGTGTGGCGCCTCGGCGCGCAGATCATAAAGCTCGGCAATAAGACGACGGTTTTCATTATAGAGCGCTATGGAAGTGTTGAGAGAGTCATCGGTAATTTTGTTGCCCGAAATGCGTTCGAAAGCCTTCGCCATATCGGCGAGCTCGGCCGAATAAAACGCGCGGCCTTGCTCACCAAAATTCTGGGGCACGTCCAGATATTTGATGTATTTTCCTTCAAACATCATTTGCCACATGCCGCTCAAATTACGGATCACATCGCATATGGCCGGAAACAATAGGCCGTCGAGATCGTCAAGCCGCCCGGTCAGGCCCAGTTCAATAGTCGATCGGGGGATGCGACAAATATAGGATTGGAAAAATGCATCACCACGGATGATTTCCATATTATCGCCGCCGCCCATAATCCCGACCGGCAACATGCCTGCGGCATGGATCAACTCGCGAGGGACATAAACAGGCATGAAACCGATGGCTTTGGCGTCATTGGCCTCTTTCCATTGTTTTACATAGTTGAAGTGAAGATCGTCATGGAGCTCTTCACAGCGGTTGATAATATTTTCTGCAGTCATTTTCATCGTCAATCAGTTTCCCGCACAGCCTCTTGTAAACGTGTTGAAAATATCTTCGGCCAGATCCTGAGCAGGTCCATGGTCCCCGCTCGAATACCAACTGAAAATCCAGTTCATCATTCCAAACAACAAAAATGTTTTTCGCTCCAATTCTGACGTATCCGGAGGATACCCTTTCTTATCAGTTATGTAATTGCCTACAATGACCTGTACTTTTTTCCGGTAGTTTTCTTTTAAGTTGCTGATTTTTCGACTACGCTTGGAGGTGAGGTCTTGTGTGCCAAACACAATCACCCGCATTTCATCCAGGTGATCGGCGAAATATCCGATATGATTGCAGATCAGGTTGTGAAGTTTTTCTGAGGGGCCCATAGCGGCGGCCTCAAGTTCATCGACCATGTTCAAGAGCGAGGAAAACCCGCTTTGGTTGATCAGATAAAGAAGGTCTTCCTTGCCCTGGAAATAATGATAGAGCCCTGAAAGGCTGCGTCCGGTGACCCTCGCCAAATCGCGCATGCTGGCGCCATGATAGCCGGTTCGAGCCATCAGTTTCGCCGACTTCTCGAGGATTTCATCGAGTTCGGGGCTTTGGTTTATGACCTGGGTGATGTCAAGAATTGGACCACTCCATGGGACGCTTTTCGAGAAACGCATTAATGCCTTCATTGGCGTCGTGACTGGCCATCAGGTCTTTCAGATAAAGCCGTTCGAGCTCGCCGATATGCGCCTCAAAATGGCGCGCAAGCGTCATGCGCGTCGCCCGGTGCGCGAACCGCAGCGAGCTGGCGCTTTTCGGTAAGATCTGTTTTTCGATAAAGGCGATTATATCGCTGTCGAGTTCGCCCTCGCTCGAGACGCTGGTGACAATACCCGCCCGGTGTAATTCTTTGGCGCCGAGCTTGGCGCCGGTTAGAACCATTTTGCAGGCAAGCATAGAGCCGGACATTTGCGGCAGCAGCAATGCAGCAACTGGCGGGAATACGCCAAGCTGGATTTCCGGAACCGCAAACCGCGCGTCCTCGCCGGCCAGGATGAAGCTGCAAACCAGCGCCAGCTCGAATCCGCCGCCGAGGCACTGACCGGAAACCTTGGCCAATGTCGGCACGGGATGCGCCAGGATCTTGCCCATCAGGCGGTGAAAGGCGGGCAGCATGGCGCCGACCTGATCGCGCTGGTGTTCCTCGACGCTCGCCCCAAAGCAGAAGTGCTTGCCGACGCCCTTGAAGACGATCAGCTTGCGGTCACGCTTTGTATCCTCGATTTCGAACTGAGCCTCGATTTCCGCCATCATCTTCGCGGTGAGGATATTGCCGGGCGGTGTGTTCAAAACGATCTCACACACTGCACCATCATGAAGTTCTCGAACGCTCAGAGTCTCATAGGTCACGGGCCTATCCCTTGGGGCTGATGGCGTCGAACATTTTCTCGTCCCACGGCGCAGCGTCCGCGAGCCGGCGGCGAAGCTCAAGGAAATCGACCTCTCGATTATGCCGTGGCCCATCATTGAAGGCGCGAAAGCCTGCCTTACCTTCCGTCATCATGTTCAGCGCCAGCCATGAGCGGTTGGTTTCCGAATTCTGCTGCCAGTGTTCCAGCTTCTTCTTGCGCAGCGATTCCAGGGTTTTATTCAGGCAGTCGGGCATGGTCATGGCAAGCCTGTACGCCAGGTCGTTCACTTCGGCGTCGAGCAGGCTTTGGTCGATCATACAAGCCGCCGCCGCCTGCTTGGCCTGATCGCGGGCGTCTCCGGTCTTGAACGCCCCGTAGCAGGGATTGCCCCAATCATCGTGATGGCGGGAGGTGTCGACAAAGGGGTTGGAGATGAAATCGCCATTCGCATCTTTCATCACCGGGACGACTTTGTTGATGAGGCCGATATTGGCCGCCGCGTGAGCCGACCAGGGTTCGCACAAAGTGCAGCTCTCGATCGCGCCGGTAATGCCGACAAACAGATGCAGAAAATCGGTCGAGCCGCCATCGGGGGCCGAACCGTGCTTGGGGCCAGCCTGGCCAAAACGGGCGGTGTCGGCGGCGATCGAATAGTCGCAGGCCATGCCGATTTCCTGGCCGCCGCCGACCCTGAGACCATTGACCCTGCAAATGACCGGCTTGTCGCAAATCAGAATGCTTGTGACCATGTCGTTAAAGAGCCGCATATACTGCTTATATTCCTGCGGATTGCCGGCATAATATTCGGCATATTCCTTGGTGTTGCCGCCGCTGCAAAAGGCCTTGTCGCCGACCGCGGTGAAAATTACAGCGACCACTGAGCGATCGCACGAAGCCTGGCGGAAGGCGAGAATCACCTCCTTGACGGCGCCGGTTGTGTAGGAATTGAACTGCTCCGGATTGTTCAGGACGATCCAGAAATTATAGAGCCCTTGAACAGCCTCGCCCGCGCGATCGAGGAGCGGACGCTTTTCGGCGATGATGTCGGTGTACTCATAGCCTTCTATAATATGGTGATCTTTCATCACGAATTCCTTGCGTCGTTGTGAGTGGGAATAAGAATGGCGCGCCGATCGAGCTTGTGCTCAAGCGCCAGCGCAACGAGATCATTAATCTCGTCCAGAGGGTGGATTTCGATATTGTCGAGCAGGTTGATTTTGCGGGCCAGCACATCTTTGACCACGGCCGGGTAATGCCTCGGGCTGCAGCCCCAATTGCCGTGAAGCGACGCGTCGAACGCCATGATGTTGGAAAGCCGGATATTGATCTTTTCCATGGTGAAGCCGACCACGCTGATCGAACCGGCGAAACTCAACAGGGCATAGGCGGCGGCCTGCCCGCCGGCGCTGCCGCTGGTCTCATAAACTTTCCATTTATAGCGAGGCAGGTTTTGCTCTTTAACAAGTGTACGGATTTCTTTTTTGAGATCCCGCTCATCCTTGCTTTTGCTACATATTGTAAAATCGGCGCCTTGCCTTCCGGCAGTTTCAAGTTTGTTCTCATCGATATCGATTGCGATTACAGTAGCGCCGGCATTACTCGCATGTTGAACCATATAAAGACCGACCCCGCCGACGCCGATGACAATGGCGAGATCGCCCGTCTCAAGCCCGGATCGCAGCAGCGCCTGATACGGCGTCGTGATAGCGTCGGCGATGACTGATAACTGCGCCAGATCAAAGCCGTTAAGATCAGTAGGCAGAGGGCAGAGCGAGCGCCCCGGCGCTGCGACATGGCTGGCGAAGCCGCCATTGAAATCATTGCCGGGCATTTCCTGATGCTGGCAGATATTGTCGCGACCGGACTCGCACAATTCACATTCGCCGCAGGGCAGGACGGCCGGTATGATGACATTGGTTCCGATGAGGCTCTGATAGTCGGTCCCGGCGGCGATCACCGCGCCGCTGATCTCGTGCCCCAGGATCAGGGGCGTTTCATGCCTGGTGCGAACGTCGCCGGTTATGAAACCCAAATCGGTGTGACACAGACCGCAGCCCGCGACCTCAACAATAACTTCGTCATCCTTAAGCTGATCGATCGTAAAATCACGCCGCTCAAGCGGCGCGTTCGCGGCGGTGAGGAAATACCCATAAGCGTCGACTGGCTTCAAAATGTCATCTCCCTGGGGTTTGGGTCCTGTGGCGCTTGCGCTGCAACGTCACAATACTACCGAACGAACGTTCGAACGCAAGTCTTTACACGCTTTTTTGAAGACATCGTTTTTTTGCACGCGATAAGCTAACACACTGAAAAAACATAAGTTTTCTGGACGATCTGTGGTCAATTTTACAGATATCTGACTTTTCTTTGGCCGCCGTCAGATGTGAATGACGCCCGGACCGTCGCCGTAAAGACATTCGACCTTGTCGGCCCGCCGCTCAAGGACGGCGCGCTGGCTGATATAGCCTTTGTCGGTAATTTCGTTCGCGTCGATATCCGGGGGCTCGGCCAGCATCAGAACCCGCTTTATCTGCGCGCTCGAACCCGGATTGTCCTTGTTATAGAGGCCGATCTGCCGGCGCAGGGCCTGGCGCACTCTTTCGTGGGAGATAATTTGTTCGACTGGCGCTGCGGGATCGAGACCGGCAATCTCAGCGACGCCCTTCATGTCCGGGAAAATCAGCAGGCCCACTTCATCGCGATCGTGGCCGGTCACAACCGCATCCCGGATCATCGGCGCCCCGGCCGCAATGGCGTTGACGCGCAGTTTGCCGACATTCACCCACGAGCCGGTCAGGAGCTTGAAGTCTTCGGCGATCCGGCCGTCGAAGACGATGCCTTTCGCAGGATCATTCGGGTCGGCAAATTTCACCGCGTCGCCAATTTTGTAAAACCCGTCCTCATCGATTGATTCCGCAAACAGATTATCCTGTTTGAAATAGCCCGGCGTCACATTGGGACCGCGCACGCGCACTTCCAGCTTGCCGCCATTTGGCGCAAGCAACAACTCACAACCCGGAACCGGGAGACCGATCACACCGGCCCGATCGATCGGAAAATGAACGCTCGTCGCCAGCGGCGCCGTTTCAGTTGACCCCCAGGCCGACGCCATCGGAATTTTTCTGCCGACGGCCGCCATCGAGAGTTTCTCGAGACGCTCCCACAGGGTTTGCGGCAATGCAGCGGCAGCGTAGAAAATCAGCTCGAGCCTTGAGAAGAAATGATCGCGCAAGGCGGCGTCATTCTCAAGATAAGGGAGCAACATTCCGTAACCGCTAGGCACGTTGAAATAGGCCGTAGGCGCAATATCGCGAAGGTTAGAAACTGTTGTGGCAATTTGATCCGGTGTCGGCTTACCGGCGTCGATATAAAGCGTACCGCCGTTTCGCAAAATCATGTTGAAGTTATGATTGCCGCCAAAGGTGTGGTTCCAGGGCAGCCAATCCAGCAATATCGGGGGACTGTTCGCGACAAACGGCCAAACCTGGACCATCGCCTGCTGGTTGGAGCACAGCATTCGATGCGTATTCAGCACCCCTTTCGGGGCGCCGGTTGAGCCTGACGTGAACAGGATCTTGGCGATAGTGTCGGGCCCGACTCTAGACAGCGCCATCTCGACGTCGGGCGTGGCGGCGGTCTCAATGAGCGCATCAAACGGCGTAGCGTCAATGCCCTCTGGGGCGTTCTCGACAACTGCCAATTCGATGTTCTCGAGATCAAGCGCGCGAAGGGCCTTCGAATAGTG
>JAJFFW010000141.1 GCA_021776435.1 Parvularculaceae bacterium
GAGGCGATGAAATCAGAAAAGGAATTCGAAGCGGTCAGGGCTGCGCTTGACGTGCCGATCCTCGCCAATATGACCGAGTTCGGAAAAAGCCGTCTGCTGAATAAAACGGAATTAGAGAATCTCGGCTTTAATGTTGTGATCTATCCAGTGACAACCTTACGTCTGGCGATGGGCGCCGCGGAAGCCGGGCTCGATGCAATCTTGCGCGATGGCGACCAGAACGGCGTGCTCGACATTATGCAGCACCGGCGCGATCTTTACGACCTTTTGCGCTATCATGACTACAACAAATTCGATGAGTCGATTTACAATTTCCAGGTCGGCGATACGCCTACGGAGTAAGATGACAGACTTACAGACACCCTATTACGCGGTTATTTTCTCGAACCAGAGAACCAGCGAAGGCGAGGGCGCCTATAACGCGATGGCGGCGCGGATGGAGGAACTGGCCGCGAGCATGCCGGGCTATCTCGGAATTGAATCGGCGCGCGGCGAAGACGGGTTCGGGATTACAGTTTCCTATTGGGAGACTAAAGAGGCGATAAAAAATTGGAAGGCGAACGCCGAGCATCGAGAAGCGCAAAAGCGCGGGCGCGCTGAATGGTATAAGGATTTCACGCTGCGGATCACAAAAGTCGAGTGCAGCTATGGCATGCTTGAAAGACAGGAAAAGAAAAATGGCTGAAGACGTAAAATATGGTCTTGCGGGTGTGCTCGCTGACGACACGGCGGTTTCAAAAGTGATGCCGGAGACGAATTCTCTGACCTATCGCGGCTATGCGGTTCAAGATCTCGCGACCCGGTGCCGGTTTGAGGAAACAGCCTATCTGATCTGGAACGGAGAACTGCCAACGCAAAGCCAACTTGATGCGTTGAATGCGCACGAAAAGCGCGAGCGCGGTCTCTCGAACGATCTCATCGAGGTGATGCGCAAATTCCCCAAAGATGCTCATCCGATGGCGACCCTTAGAACCGCGGTTAGTTTCCTGGGCCTTGAAGACAAAGAAATTGACGATCACGCAACCGATCGACTCTTTGAACGCGCGATCTCTCTTTATGCGAAGATTCCGCAAATCGTTGCGACCGATTTCCGCCTGCGGAATGGGAAGGACCCGATTGCACCGGATCACGATCTCGGGTTTTCAGAAAATTTCTTCCACATGTGTTTCGGCGAAATTCCCGCAGAGGAGGTCATTAAATGTTTCGACATTTCGATGACCCTTTACGCCGAGCATTCCTTTAATGCATCAACGTTCACAGCGCGCGTTATCGCCAGCTCTCTCTCCGGCATATTTTCCGCTGTCACCGGCGCTATCGGTTCACTCAAAGGCCCCCTTCATGGCGGCGCCAATGAGGCAGTGATGCATATGCTAAAAGAGGTTGGCTCGCCGGACAATGCGCGCGACTGGATGCTTGATGCGTTGGCGACCAAGAAAAAAATCATGGGATTTGGCCACCGGGTGTATCGCTCTGGTGACAGCCGCGTGCCGACCATGACGGCAGCCTATAAGGACATGGTCGACATAATTAATACCGAAGATGCAAAAAAATATTGGGAGATATCGCGCATTCTCGATGAAACCATGGTTGGCGAGAAGAAGATTTATCCCAACCTCGATTTCCCTGCTGGGCCTGCTTATTACCTTATGGGTTTTGAAATCCCGATGTTTACACCGATCTTCGTTATGAGCCGCATCACCGGATGGACGGCCCATATCATGGAGCAGCTTGCAGATAATAAGCTTATCCGTCCACTCTCGAACTATACCGGTGTTGGGCAACGCGATGTTCCAGAAATCGAAAAACGATAGGACCCCGCTATGGCATATGAATGTATACTGACCGAAATCGAAGGCAATGTCGGGATCGCAACGCTGAACCGGCCTAAAGCTCTAAATGCGTTCAACAAAAAGTTGATGGATGAACTGACGGAAGCGCTCCAGATATTTGACGCGAACGATGATGTAGGCTGCATTATTATTACCGGTTCCGAGAAAGCGTTCGCGGCTGGCGCCGATATCAAAGAGATGGCGTCGAAGAGTTATATGGACGTCTATAAAGAAGAGTTTATTACTGCGAATTGGGAGGAGGCGACGCGTTGCCGCAAACCGGTGATTGCGGCCGTGGGGGGTTACGCTTTGGGTGGCGGGTGCGAGCTTGCTCTGATGTGCGATTTTATTATCGCCGCGGATAACGCCAAATTCGGACAGCCCGAGATTACAATCGGCGCTATGCCGGGGGCCGGCGGCACCCAGCGCCTGGCGCGTTTCATCGGCAAGTCCAAAGCGATGGAAATGTGCCTGACTGGACGAATGATGGATGTTGAGGAAGCCGAGCGTTGTGGTCTTGTGTCGCGTATCGTCCCCAAGGCCGAACTGCGTGACGAAGCCATCCGTGTCGCTAAACTGATCGCGGGTTTGTCACGACCGATCGCTATGATGACCAAGGAATCCGTAAACCGGGCTTTTGAAACGACATTGAGCGAAGGCGTCCGGTTCGAGCGACGGGTCTTTCATTCGGTCTTCGCCACAGAAGATCAAAAGGAAGGCATGGCTGCCTTCATCGAAAAACGAAAGGCGAACTTCAAGCATCGTTAG
>JAJFFW010000142.1 GCA_021776435.1 Parvularculaceae bacterium
ACCGCTGTGCCGTTCGCCCAGGCCGCCCATTCGGCGCACACCGTTTCGTCAGAAGGCGCGCCGAACATCGTCGCCCCACCTGAACGCAGATGCGCCTTCGCCATCGCCCGCGCTGATTTAATCGGCCCGCGATTGAGCGAAGCGATCGCGACTGAAGCATTATCGATGATGCGGTTGATGATCATGCCGGTCACCTCCGCATCGACCTCGACCTCATCGGCGGCGACTGCGGCGATCTTCCAGGCGAGCTGGTCTTCGCGCTTTAGATTGTCTTTGGAGCGGTGCGCGCGAACGTCGTGGGTGATCATTTAGTGTCCCTTGTGGTTGAGGCGAAAGGCGGCGGCGGTGAGCCGGAATGAGTTGGCGCTATACCTGCCGCACTCGCCGACCAGTGTCAAAGCATTGACCCTGTGGAAAACGGCGACATATCGCCTCCGGAAAACCAGGTGTTGACAGTGCCGAGGTGAGAAATTGTAGCTAGAAAAACAACAGCTTAACCGCCATCGCAATCAACGCAACATAGAAAACTGGCTTGATCAACTTCTCGCCATTTTGAACAGTTGAGTGCGCCCCGAACCATCCGCCAAGCGCATTGCCCGCCGCCAGCGCCGCGCCGATGTCCCAGCGGATATCGACCTGCGACGCAAAAACAGCCAGTGCAACCGTCGAGAAAACCAGCGCGATAAAGACCTTGTGCATGTTCACGCGCACCAGATCGAGACCCATCACCCGGTAAAGGATCGGCATCACCAAGAACCCGACACCGACCTGAATGAAACCGCCCCAAAACCCGGCGCCCACCATCAACACATGGCCGAGCACAAGATTACGGGCCGCCCTTAGCGAGGGCTCGTTTTCCGTGCTCACCGGTTTTGATTTGCGTCCCGTCGCCATCACAATAAGAACCGCGATCATCACCGAGGCCAGCACCCGGTTGAAACCTTCGCCCTGCAAATGCACGCCAACATTTGCGCCGAAATACGCGCCCACAGAGGCGGCCGCCGCCAGCGTCGCGCTCAACCGGAAATCGGAAAAGCCATTACGAAAGAACCCCCATACCGCAACAATATTCTGGGCGATAATTGCAATGCGGTTGGTGCCATTGGCGACCGGCCCCGGCAGGCCCATAAAAATCATCACGGGCACGGATAAAAGCGAGCCGCCGCCGGCCAGCACATTGACCCAACCAGCGACGAAGCCGACCGCCGCCAGAAGAATGAGGTCTGGGATTTCCATGCGTCGCTTATCCGTCTTTACATCCACAGCCGCAAGCACGAGATCGATCCGAAAGAACAAGCCAGGAATATCTCACAGCAACGAATAGCCTAAAGACTTTACGCGCTGAACGGCCAAACTAAGGGGCGCCCGCCAGAGACCCAAACTGTACACAACCGGAAGCCCTGATCCGGCGGCCCTGAGAACGGGCGCAGGTCCGCTTCACACTTACCTTAGCGAATATAGAGGTCCCGACAAAAATCCACCGCGCCTCAACCAAAGGATTGCACGTCTTCGTCGACTAGCTTCTCGAGCAACGCCGATGGTCGCCAGGCAAATGGGTCGGACTGTTCAAAGTTCCTGATACCGTCGAGAACCCCCTTGAGCCCGATCTGGCCCGCATAAAACATCGGACCGCCTCGATAGGCTGGAAAGCCATATCCGTTGATGAAAACCGCATCAATATCGAGGGCGCGCTGCGCGATACCTTCATCCAGAACCTTGGCGCCTTCATTGATCATGGCAAAGAGGATCCTGTCCCGGATTTCGCCATCAGCAATAACTCTTCGCGTCGCGCCACTCTCACGCGATGCTTTCACAATGATGTCTTCTACGATCGGGTCCGCCAGGCCGGTTCGGGCGCCGTCTTCGTAGCGATACCAACCGGCGCCGGTCTTTTGTCCGAGGCGATTCAGATCATAGAGTCGGTCAGAGATCGACACATACCGCTCGCACGGGTCGCGCGTTGCATCTTCTCGGCGCCGATTGTGCCAGGCGATATCCAGCCCGGCGAGATCGGACACTTGAAAAGGTCCCATCGCGAATCCGAAGTCGCGCATCACCCGATCCACGTCTTGAGGAAGAGCGCCGTCTTCGACCAGATATTCCGCTTGCTGCCGGTATTTCTTGAAAATCCGATTGCCGATAAAACCATCGCAAACGCCAGCGAGAATACTCACTTTGCCAAGTCTCTTGCCGACCGCCATCGCCGTCGCCAACGCATCAGGCGATGCTTTATCGGTTTTGATGACTTCCAGCAATTTCATGATATTGGCCGGGCTGAAGAAGTGCATGCCGATGATATCACCGGGACGTGACGTCGCTGACGCAATCTCATTGATGTCGAGATAAGATGTATTCGATGCGAGCACCGCGCCTTTTTTTGTGATTTTTTCCAAGGCTTGAAAGACAGACTTCTTGATATCCATTTTTTCGATCACCGCCTCAATCACAAGATCTGCGTCGGACAGCATTTCCATCTCGGATATCGGGGATAGTCTATCCTTAGCCTTGGCTGCGTCTTCGGGGGACATCCGTCCCTTTTTCACGTTCGCATCGAATGTTTTGGCGATGCGCACAACGCCCGCCTGTAAGGCTTCCGCATTGGTGTCGAACAGCTTTACATTATAACCACTCGCAGCGCAGACGATCGCTATCCCGGCGCCCATCGTTCCCGCGCCGAGGATGCCGATCATTTCGACAGATCTCGGCTCAACACCGTCCAATGCAGGAACCTTTTGCGCCGCGCGTTCGGCAAAAAAGGCGTGGATCAATCCTTCCCGCTGGTCGCTGGCCATGCATTCCAAAAAGATTTCCCGCTCGCGTGCAAGCCCTTGAGCGAAGGGAAGCTCTCCGGACACGCGGACGGATTCAAGCGCTTTCATAGGCGACAGTTGGCCGCGCGCTTTCGCCTGTGTCTTCGCCGCAAAGGCGTCGAGCCACGCTTCGTCCCAATCGCCCGGTTTTCCAATTTCTGATAGCGGTCTGCGTGATTCCTTCTCAGCGAGATTGCGGGCAAAATTTATGGCGTGCTCAACGACATTATCATCGGTCACGAGCTCAACCAATTCCATCGCAAGCGCCTCTCTCGCGGTGACGCGCTTGCCAGTGGTGATCATTTCGGCCGCATGTTTCACGCCAACCAGACGTGGCAATCGTTGCGTCCCACCCGCGCCCGGTATCAAACCCAGCTTGACTTCAGGCAACGCCATTGATGCTCGGGCGCTGGCGACCCGATAACGACAAGCCAGCGCCATTTCCAGACCGCCGCCCATGGCTACGCCATTGAGAGCCGCCACCACAGGAACACGTGTTCGTTCCAGACGCAGTAGAACATTCGGCAGAAAGGGTTCAATCGACGGTTTGCCAAACTCCTTGATATCCGCGCCGCCGCAAAAAACCCTTCCCGCTCCGGTGATCACGGCCGCGGTGATGGACAGATCCTGATCGATTCGATCCAAAGCTTGCATGATTTCCGCGCGCATCGCGTGACCCAATGCATTCACTGGCGGGTTCGCAAGCGTGATAACGAGAACGCCGTCTTTGAGTTCAGTATTGACCGCCATTGATTCGACTCCGGACTTTCTAGTTCATGCCGAGACGTGCAACCGCAACGCCCCGCCCAACGCCGATGCACATTGTAGCAAGCGCCTCTGAACGTCCAGTGATCGATATTTCCAATGCAAACCGCCTCTCGCCCCATGGCCACCAGCGCCGGGGGAGTATCGGCAAGCAAAAGAATAAATTCGAACGCGCCAAAGTACCGCCGCATCCGTCATTATTTTTCCACCAGAGCAAGAACGCGCAACGGGCTTCCGGAACCATCTTTGATCTTGAGTGGCGGACAAATCACCACCGCCCCTTTGGGTGGCAATTGATCAAGATTGCGTAAACATTGCAGGCCGTATTTTCCCGCGCCGTGCAATAGATGGTGCGCGGGATAGGGAGGGTCAAAGTGACCACCTTGGCCGGCGTCCGTGCCAATCGTCTCAACGCCAAAGCCAATCACATCTCGCTCGTCAACCAAATAGCGAACCGCATCAGCGTCGGGGCCCGGCGAATGCGCGCCGTCCTCCCGCATGTTGAGATACTCCGCTCCACTGCGTTTCGACCAGTCAGACCGGAACAAAACCCAGTTGCCGGCTGGAATCTGACCATGCTTATCTTCCCAAACCTGAATATGGTTTTTTGTTAGAACAAAGTCGTCATCGCCCGCGACTTCAGTGGAAAAATCGAGAACACAGGCCGGACGGACAAAAACATCAGGGCGAATGGTGTCAACGGATCCGTTTGGAATGTCCTTGCCTGTCACCCAGTGCACAGGCGCATCAAAATGCGTACCTGTATGTTCATTACAACTGAAGTTGCGCCAGTACCAGGCGGGGCCGCGTTCATCATATCGAGAGACTTCCTCAATCCGAAATGGCTGGCATTGACCAAATTCAGATGGAAGAACAAGGACGGGAAAGTCGGGATCAAGCGTATGTGTCAAATCTACAGTTTTTATGGCGCCAGAGATAACACCGCTGCTTAGCGATTCCAGAACACCCATGGTCATCGTCCTTTCCAATTCATCAATTGCATTTTTGTCATTCGCTTTTTCCAATCGAAGCGCCTGTCATGCACCCGAGGTTCACTCATTTTCAAGTATTTCGTAGGGCGAACGTGCAAGGTTTTCACGTATTTTCTTGAGACCATGGGTCATTGCCTGGATCTCCTCGGCGCTGACCCCTTCAACCGCGCGCTCAAACACGCGATGACCAATCTCTTGTACGGTTCGCAGCGCTTTTGTCGCCTTGGGTGTCATCGTCACTTCGACTATCCGCCGATCCTCATCAAGCGTTTGACGCAGGATTAAGTTTTCATTTTCCATACGAATTAATATTCGTGTCAATGTCGGCATTTTGGTGACGGAACGTCGCGCCAGATCGCCAACGGAACTCGGGCTCTTATCGTGAAGCAACATTAAAATCCGCCACTTGACGGTGTCGAGTCCGTGAGTCTTCAACGCCTTCGCGATCTCGTCATTATAGGTCGCTGATGCACGCACAAGGTTGTAGAGTATGTAATCATCCAGAACGAAATTAGGATCCGCCGGGCCAATTTTGTTTGCGATGGACTTTTTCAAACGCGTCACCTGCCCTTCATTCCGCCGCGTTGAGTTCATATTGAAGCCGGTCGATAGCAGCATGAAGGGACGCACCGTTTTCGTCATGAAGCGCTGCGTCGCATAGCCGAGACAACACATTCTCTGGATCGGCTTGTGTTTTCACGCGCTCAATGACTGCGATGATGTGTTTATAATTTGCCAGTCCGCGCTCACGGGTGTCGCCATACCCCTTGATCAATCGTTGAAGGGCTGCGACTTCACAGGCCAGTTCATAATTTCGCGGCGTCAAGGATAGGATGAGTTCAAGCCAATCATTGGAACGCTGTTCCTCAAGTTTGAAGCGATAGCTGGCGCGACGCGCGAAACGAAGGGAAGCCATAAAACGCAGCATCAGAAACCCGCGCAGTTTCGTTGTCGACACACGCTTCCCTTTGCCCAACACAGCTCCAATCGATTTCTTTAAAGTCGCTGACTTCAAAATGACCGATGAACCGCCCGCAGGAAGAATATCGCAAACCTCTTCAACGCGCGGATGAAGATATTCCGACACATGGACGATCTGATTTTCTTCGGCGCACACATCTTCGCGAAACCTTACAAATCGATTGGCCCGGGTTTTCAGATCGGCGACGCGGATTGCGTCATCATAAGTCATCCATAAAGCGAGATGTTTCCCGGTAGCTTGCGTCAATCTCCAATTCTTCGCCTCGCCGCCATTGGCGCAGTCCGCCGTCAGGATTTTTTCAAGATGATCAAGATAAAGATGCGCATATTTCACATCCTGAAAATCTACTGTTCGTTTTAAGCCTTCCTTCAAAATGAAATGCGTCGCCGGAGGAAACCCATCTTTAAGGCGATCAAGCAGCGGAATCACTGATGGCGATGGCTGACCATCGATGCTTTTTTCCGCCGGTGAGCGTTCCTCCAGCAGCGACGCACTTTCGGCAATGGAAAAGCCCTTCTCGAATCCCCGCAAATTAGACTCAACCGAATGGCCAGCCGCGCGAATGGTCGCTTCAAAATTTTCGCGGTTGATGGGAAGCGCACCGGAACCGGCAAGCACCCCGAAAAGAACGGCGCTAATGACGGCGTTCGCCGAGGCGGCGGCCTCCGCCATATTGGCTTGAATAAAACGCCCGGCGCTTTTTTCTGCAGCAGACTGAATGCTGTCCGCATCCTGTCGACCGTCGCTCATTGTGATTTTTTCTGCGATTGCATAGTCGCGATGAGAAGACGCAATGAGTGTCGTTTGTTGCGTCACAAACCCGCGCATCACTGCCCGGCCCGCCTCCATCAATTCAGCCGCGATGACAATATCCACATCACCCGGAACCGGCATCAGCGCCAGCACTGGCGATTTGCCTTTTGACCGAGCCGCGTCTTCGGAAAACAACTCCACATAATAGACCGTTGCGCCGGTCCGCTGGGCGACACCCGGAACGGATGTCGATTGCGCGATATAACCGCTGCGCTCACCCAGCTTGACAATCCAGTCGGCCAGAACGCCGCCGCCCTGACCGCCGATCGCCGTAATCGCGATCTTGAAGCTTGGGCTTCCGGTCATAACGCAGTTCCGAAGGAGTATTTCGCGCGCCGTTTATCATCGCGCTTTTGAAAGAACGCGATAACTTCACCACGAATACGCGCCATCAGCGTGTCCCAGAAAGACGGGTTGTATATCAATTCCGCGCGGAAGAATGACGGACAGAGAATTGCCGCATGCGCGTTCTCACCGCACACCCCACATCCCACACAGTCGTTGTTTACCCAAGCCACAGGATCATCACGCAGGGGATCCGGATTATCCCTGATGGTCAGCGACGGACACCCCGATATCCGAATGCAGCTGTGATCTCCCGTACATGTATCGGGATCAACACCGTAACGTGTGCGCACGACACGCTTACCATCCTTTATCGCCTTTGCGCGGATAGGTTTTTCCCGACGCTGACGATTTAACATACATTCAGATTGCGCAACAATGACTTTCGGTCCCTTTACCGCTGTCGTCATCGCGTCTTTCAACACCTTTCTCATCTCGCCGACATTGTAGGTATTGACTTCCCTCAGCCACTCAACGCCGATGCCGCGCACGGCTTTGGCGATAGGGTTGTTGGTGCTTTTGGTTTTGTTCCCAGGGCGCGAGGACAAAATGTCCTGCCCGCCGGTGGCCGCTGCGTAACCGTTATCGATGATCACAAGGACATTATCGTTCTTGTTAAAGACGGCGTTGCCGACGCCGCTGGTCAAGCCATTATGCCAGAAACCCCCATCGCCCATGATGCTCACTGTGCGCTGAGAGGCGTCAGCATTAAGCGCCGATGCGCCGGCCCAACCGAGACCATACCCCATCGTCGTATTGCCAATATCGAAAGGCGGTAAAATAGAAAACAAATGGCAGCCGATATCGCAACTCACATGAAATTCGCCAATATCCTTTTGCACAAGCTTCATCGCTGAAAAGACGGGGCGCTCCGGACAACCCGTACAAAACCCCGCCGGACGTTGCGGCACGGTTTGCGCGACGGATAGTTTTTCTTCCGCCGTTAATTGTGCGACTGGCAAAGACGGCGCGTGCCTTAACCACTTGGGGGCATAGGCCTCGATGAATTTTCGAATGGCCTCCTGAAGCACCTGACCGGTATATTCACCGGCGCGCGGCAACATCTCTTTACCGATAATTTTGGTTTGAATGTCCGCATTTCGCAGGATCGTATTGAACGACTGCTCGATATATTCCGGTTGACCTTCTTCAATCATCAGGACAGCTTTTTTGTCGAGACAAAAGCCTTTCACTTCATCCTTTATCGGTGGATAAGTCACGTTGAGGCAGTAGATTGGAATGTCCGTCTCACCAAAACTGTCCGCAAGACCGTTGAGCTCCAACGCACGGATCAGCGAATTATAAAGACCGCCCTGAACGATAATCCCGACCTTACCCTTATGGCCGCCGAGAAACTCATTGAGTTTGTGTTTCTTGATATAATCGATTGCAGCCGGCCAACGCTGTTCTACCTTTTCAATTTCATGAACAAAGCTCGACGGCGGCAAAACAACCCGACTGTAATCGCGCGTCGGATTCTCCATCGCATCGCTTAGCGTGAACGACGGCGTAATATTATCCTTTGCCGTGAACGATCCGGAAACGTGGCAGGCTCGAATGCGCAGTTCAAGCATAACAGGCGTATTCGACGCTTCAGAAAGCTCAAACCCACGCTCAACCGCCTCGACAATGGAGGGAAGGTTTGGACGCGGATCAAGCAGCCATATTTGCGATTTCATCGCGAAAGCATGGCTCCGTTCCTGCATGATGGAGGAACCCTCACCGTAATCCTCGCCAATAATAATCAGTGCGCCGCCCTTAACACCGCTCGACGCAACATTGGCCAAAGCATCCGAAGCGACATTGGTTCCCACCGTTGACTTCCAGGTGACAGCGCCGCGCAATGGATAATTGACAGACGCCGCCAACATTGCCGCGGCGGATGCTTCGCTGGCGCTCGCCTCAAAATGAACGTTCAGCTCTCCAAGGATATTTTGAGCGTCAGAAAGCACATCCATAAGATGAGATATCGGGGCGCCTTGATAGCCGCCGACATAGGAAACGCCGGACTGAAGAAGCGCCTTGGTGACGGCGAGAATACCTTCGCCGCGAAACAGCTCCCCATCGCCCATCCGAAGGTGCTGCACTTCCTTGGCGAAAGACCTTTCAGCCATTCATCTCACTCCCTGGCGAGTCACTTAACCGCCTGGAACAAAATGCGACGCCTACGGCTCATGCATTTTGCTCTTGTTTATCGTTGTCGCTCCGTTGAACGCGAACACAGAAGCACACTTTTGGTTCGGCGTTCCAAGTTCAGGAGACTTCACCCATCTACTCAACCCAACCGCTCAACCCAACCGCTCCAAAACCCTAAGTCAGAATGGATAGATATCTTTTTTTAGTTGATTTTTCAATTGATTTTTTAAGCATTTAAAGGTGCGATGTTCCCGCATCAGTGTTTTGCCCACGTCCCTCCGCCGCTCATCGGCGGCGGCCATAAGAAACTGACATCCATAAACTTGGTAACTGCACGTATTTTGTAGTTAAACTTGAATATTCAGTAATTCACACTGGGATTGTCGCCAGGAAAAATAACACCCACAACATTCATTCCCGCCTCATCCGTGCATTGCAGTGAATGTCGTACTTTTCTCGGCAGGAAGATAACATCGCCCGCATTCACATTCGCCTTTTTGGTATCCGTCCACATCATGCCCGCACCCGATAAAATGATCAGCGCCTCCTCGTAAAGATGCTGATGCGGTTCCGCCTTCGATACGGGTATATGGCCAATAAACTGAGTGACGACGTCTGACCCGACAGATTTATCAACGAGCCTTTGGAAAAACCGATCAGCCATTTTGTGACGTTTGTCCGTATCAATCCGAACAACACGATCGGGGTATTCGGTATCGAAATTTTCAACCATTTCATCAACGATTTTCGGCTCTGACACCGCCGGGCAGGCTGAGATAAAAACCGTCAATGCGCCTCCGGACACGCATTGAAACACTTTCTGCACTCTCTGGGTCGTCGTTCACATACGTGCCAGGAAGATTGTTATGCGAACCATCACAATGGGGTCCATCGCTCGTAAGCTTGCACAAGCAAAATAAAACCTCTTCGCCGTCGACCTTCGCGCGATAGGGAATGGGAAGAAAATCGGTGTCTTTATGGGATCCATCACAATAGGACTGGCTTTTCGAAAGCCCGCACGAACACCATAAATAAGTACGACCCTTTTCAAGCTCTTTATAGAAAGGTTTTTTCCCGGCAACTTTCGGCAATGTCGTCATAAGCAATTCCGAACTATAATATTTTCAAATTATCGGCCGCTGGCGGCAAGGTATTCGCGGACGGTGCGTATTTCTTTTTCGGACATGCGACACAGCCAATCACCGATTTTTGTTAGTAAACGCAAACCCCGTCATCACCGCCTTGATCATCGCTCTCTTACCGCACACTATAAACGCCGATGTCAGAACAGTAAAATCGTTAAGGAAGTGAAATGCTTACCCCAGAATCACAAAAAACCGAAAATACAATTCGGTGGTCATCATCGCTTGCATTCATTTTGACCGCGACCGGGACAGCCGTCGGGCTGGGGAATATCTGGCGCTTTACATTTGTCGCCGGCGAAAATGGCGGCGGTCTTTTCGTTTTCTTTTATCTGCTGACCGTATTGCTCGTCGCCCTGCCAATTATGATTGCAGAACTCGTCGCTGGCAGGCGCGGACGCGGCAGCCCAACGCAAGTTGTAACTCGTTTAATCAAAGAATCACGAACCGGTAACGCCTGGATGGTCATTGGTGTTTTAAGCGTATTCATACCTTATATCGGCATCGCTTATTATAGCGTCGTGTCCGGATGGATTATCGATTACCTTGTCATCTTCGCAGGTTCTGGCGGTTTTGAAGGCGGCGGCGATCAAATGACTGCGCGATTTGACGGCCTCATGGCGTCTCCCGTGCGCCTGCTGTTTTGGCATGCTTTATTTATGGCCATGGTCACACTGATCGTCAGCCGCGGTCTTCAAAGCGGTGTAGAAATGGCCGCCAAAATAATCATGCCCGCTTTGTTCATCATGTTAATTGGATTGGTTATTTATGCGGCGTTCGCAGGCGATTTCGCACGCGCCGTTGCGTTTTTGTTCAAACCGGATTTTTCAAAAATGAGTAGCCAGATTATTGTGCTAGCGGTTGGGCAGGCCTTTTTTTCCCTCGCGATCGGCATCGGCGCTTTAATGACATTTGGGTCTTATCTGGACGAGAAAACGTCTCTGCCCAAGGCCGCCGGTCTCATCGCCTTCGCAGATACGCTGGTTGCTATCCTGGCCGGGCTCGCAATCTTTCCACTGGTTTTTTCAAATAACCTGGCGGCGAATGAGGGACCGGGATTGATATTCATCACGCTGCCAACGGCCTTCGCACAAATGCCCGGCGGATATTTCATTGGCACGGCGTTCTTTGTCTTGTTGTTCTTTGCTGCTCTGACGACCGGCATCGGCACTATGGAACCCGTCGTGGCCTGGCTTACGAAGAAAAATATCTCTCGCTCTCTCGCGGCTTTGTTGGTTGGCGTTTCCGCCTGGTTCATCGGCGCCATCGTTGCCTTGTCATTTAATCTGTTAGGTGCTGTTCACCCCCTTACTTTTCTCAAGGGCTTCAAGGAAATGGGCATCTTCGAAGTGACGGACTTTTTGATTGCGAGTGTGCTCCTACCCGTTAATGGCCTTTTCATCGTCCTGTTTGTTGGCTGGGCAATTCCGAAAGCCGTCATTGAAACAGAATTTCACCATGTCGGAAGACTCTTCAACACATGGCGGTTTTTCATCCGCTTCGTGGCCCCGATCGCCATCATGGTGATCTTGATCAGCAGCCTCTCCGCTCTTTAAGCGACGAGGTGCGCCCATGACACCAGTGATCTCAAATGACGTTGCTTTTAAAAATTCGTATCAAAGAGGCTCGGCGTTTATGCCACTGATAGCGAGCCATCTGCGATCGCTAATGGTCGAACGACATTCAATTTCGCAAATGCCCTATTTCGCGGCGCCATCGCTAGCTAGCCGCCGGGCGAGAGTGGAGACGCCATCCGTGAAGTTCGAAAATTCAACGCTCCACAGTTCTCGATCAGCCAGCCAGTCGCTTAGCCCGCTGGCCGCCGAACAACTCAAGCGGATGCGAGGGCCGATGCATGACGGAAGCACTGCATTCAATGCGCTGTGGGACGATACTGGCTGGAGAGCGGGTTTGACGCCTTGATGGCGCGAAGGGATCACAACCGCCCGGATATTCAATGGTCCTGGCGAAGATTGACCATCAATCGTCACCATGCGTCCCTCACCACCGGATGGCCATTGATGGATGGGCGTGGCGATGGGATGACCGAGCGTCATCTCTATTTCATTGACGTCATCCTCATCGATCCGAATCGGAAGACCAATTGGCGAGACCTGAGCATTTCCGTTCAGATCCAATAGCGCGCCGCCGAAGACGGCCACCTTCATTTCTTCCGCCAGGCAAGCCGCAATTCCATCCCATCCGCCGTCCTCACTACTGACGACGAACACCGCATCGCTGTCTCCGATGGGAACAAGCGCACCTTCCAGAGCGATATCAACTTCCGTCACTGGCGCAAGCTCAAACAGGGATCGGCGCACAACAGGGGCAACATTAGCCAGTCCGATGTCGGTAGCGATGAGCCGCGAGCCGATAGCGACGGCGTACCCCGCCCGAGCCCGCTGGATGGCGATGGAGTGCTCAGCTTTCGCGGAGGTCAACAATGGCGAGAGGACCTGACGTAACCGTGGCATGATCGCCGGGCAGCCATATTTTAGCTCCACGACGCTGCGACCAATGCGGACTTGATCTGTCCCAGCCCAGTCCGGCTCCTCCGCGGTATCCTCAATTGCTTCGCATGCATCAGACCTATCGCTGCGCCCGATGAGGCCAAGCGCCGCCCAGTCGGCGAGGACATCCCAGACATTTTCTCGGATTGTCCATTCCTCGCCAGGCGACGCCGCACCATGAGCCTCTATGTGGGCGGCAATGAGGTCCTGTGCGATTTCTTCCGGATCGAAACCATCGGTCGCTTTCAACCAGATCCAGGCTGCAGACGGATTTGGCGCATAGAGCGTTCCGGTCTTCTCAGAATAAAGCGACAGGTCGTCTTCAGAAACAATCTCAATCGTTCGCTTTGGCGTGAGTTGGAGTCTGGGGGGAGCGCGTTTTGTAATCTGTTGGGCCAGCACCATGTCTGCATAGCGCGGAAGGGGGAAAAACGGGAGATAATCCTCTACGTCCTCGGCCGGAAAAATCCTTTGAAAAGCGCCGGCGTGTGCACTTTCGCGTTCTACTCTCAGGCGGATGCGGTCTTCTGCAGAAAGGGACGTCTGCTCACGGAGGGGTTCGTTCAACCCAATGAGCGACACCATATCGGCAATAAGCTGGCGTTTGATGCGTTCTTCCTCATCGCCGCCCTTCTCAGGGAGAGCACAAACCTCCAGCGACGGACTCAAATTGCATTCGAGTATCCATGGCTTCAGGTTTGCATCGATCAGGCAATCAATGCCCAACAACTCATAACACCCTGATGTGTCGGCGCTAACGGCGCGGGTTCGCGTACGCATTTTATCTCGTACTGAGATGACTGTCAGCGCCATAAGATCGCGTATTTTTGTGAACAGCGCCCGATCATCATGTCCTTCGGCGCGCAACCATTTACGGTAATCCTTCAACCCAATGAACTCGACCGGCGCTGCGACATCCTCATTGGTAATGTTGATGTCGGGATTGGTCAGATTCGAGAAAGGGTTGTCAGGGTCGTCGGGATCGTACGACTCAGACGCCAACTTGGCGAAGCCTTCGTCATAAAAATAAACCAGCAAAGGTTCGACCGAAGTCACAAGGACATAGAGCCGAAGCACATATTTGCGCTCTTTCATCAAGTGTGGGTTGTCGATATACTCCTGCACCAGCCATCGGTTGTGCTGTGGGACAGTCGCGATGTCTTTGATCACTTCTATCCCTCGCCCACGCGAAGAATTCTTCGGTTTCAGGATCCATTTTTTCTCTGGGTGTCGCGCTGCTATCTGTTGCAGCTCAATATAATCTTCAGGCATGGCGTAGACCCTCGGAAAGAAGGTCATGCGCTCAGCCCCGGCCTGACCCGCCATGCGCTCGGACGTAGCGGCCAGTGTCTCAAACAAATAGTTTTTGACCGTCAGACCATTATTGCCGGGTATGTGACAGATGGTTTTGGCTCCATCCAGTTGCTCAAACACATCTGGACCGGGCATGCCTGTATACCAGCAGGTATCCCAATTTTCCGCGTCTCCCACCCGCCAGATAGCCGGACTTAGCGCTTCAGCAAAGAAAACATCCTGTCCGGGTTCACGGTTTCCCCCAAACCAATAGCGGCGCTTTTTCTGAACCAATTCTCACCTCACGCAATAGTTACCCCAAGGACTCGATCAATGCGTGTAAATTGTCGCGTGACAGATGCACTAGGGTGGTTATATCAAATAGCGGGACGAAACACTTCGAGCTTAATCCGCTTGCATGAAGTTCCCAGTACCACGAAGTTTATAGGAATCAATGTTGGGGGCGCCGAATCTGAATCGGACAACTGACAAAAGAGAATTTACAAGGAGAGACAGGATGCCCAATAATCAGAATAAGCGCCAACAATTGCTCAAAAAACTTTCGCGCCATCTTCTTTACTCAACGCCTTTGATGGCGGCTGTGGTCGGCTATGGACCAGTAGCCGCTGAAGATATGAGTTCTTCGGCAGGCTATGTGATGGCGCAGGCAGAGGCCTCAGGCGAAGCCAAGGGCGAAGCCGAAGCCCAGGGTGAATCTGAAGCCAAGGGCGAAGCCGAAGCACACGGTGAATCTGAAGCCAAGGGCGAAGCCGAAGCACACGGTGAATCTGAAGCGAAGGGCGAAGCCGAAGCACATGGTGAATCTGAAGCCAAGGGAGAAGCTGAAGCCAAGGGCGAGGCTGAAGCGAGTGGCGAAGGCGAAGCTGAAGGCGAAGGCGAAGCTGAAGGCGATCGCAAACTTGTGCTCCGGCCGATGTTCTCAAAGAAATATAAGGGTGACAAAGCAGCCTTGGCGGCGCGTGGCGCCGAGCTTTTCGATGACGCCTCCCTTTCGACCAACGGCCTTAGCTGCAACAACTGCCACACCGATTTTGCCGGATATAACGATACCTTCAAAACTCCCTACAAGCACTATGTGGCGATGGGCAAGGACATGTTCGGCCTCAAAAAGGTTTCCGCTGAAACGATGGTCCAGATCTGCATGGTTGCTCCGATGGAAGCCAAACCCCTTCCTTGGGAGTCGGAAGAACTTGCGGCGCTCACAGCCTATGTAAAAATCCTCCAAAAGGACTACGCCAAGAAATAAGTGTCATTAAAATAGACACGATGTCGTGAGATTTTACCGGATGGACGTGTATTAACGTTCATCCGGTAGTGGTCGCTGTTGAGTTTAATTTTACCCGCTGGGAGGTCATACTTCCGACAAAGTTTAGCGGATTAATCACGATGAGCGCTTTCAACCTTATGAACCCCCTTGATCAACACATGTAAGGAATATCAGTATGCGGAAGATTTCGCTTTTAGTCGTCACCTGCGCTTCTAGTCTCCTTTTTGGCGCGTCTGTCGTCGCCGCGAATGCGCAGGAAACAAGCGCCCCTGGCGCCTTACAAGGGGATGCCGCCGCAGGAGAATTGGTGTTCAAAAAATGTATGCCTTGTCACTCTACCGCACCCAACAAGATGAAGGTCGGACCGAGCTTACATGGAGTCGTCGGCCGCACGCCTGGCACGCTTGCGGGGTATAAGTATTCGCCCGCCATGACCGCGTTCGGCGCTGGCGGCGCCGTCTGGGATAAAGCAACCATTGACTCGTATCTCGTCGCGCCGCGTGATGTGGTTCCCAATACAAAAATGATTTTCGTTGGGCTGCCTGATGCGCAAACCCGCGCGCATTTGATAGCTTATCTCGAATCCTTGGTTGCTGGCGGCGCTGCACAATAATTGATATTTCAGGCCTCAAACCGCAAATCTTAAACGAGCTGATAAGCGGCAATCTGTTTGACCGCAATCGGTGACAACTTTCCCCATCCTTTTTTCTATTTGGCGGCGCTGTCTCACAAAGACAGCGCCGCCTGTTCGTATACCTCTTGACTCCACATCCGTATTGGAGAAGATTATCCGTCAACAGATAACGCTTCTCATTATCAATCTGTCTACCTCGCATATTTCTTATGCGAAAAACGATCACGTTCCGGTGAAAACGGCTCCACAAATTTGTCTTTTTCAATTAGGATCTCAACACACCAATCACGGAATGGAGATCCTGATAATGACAAAAAGACGTTCACAAACGACCGATACGACAAACACTGAGGAAAAGTCGGACAGAATCCCCCGCAGAGTGTTCCTAGAAGGCGCCGCAGGATTGCTCGTCGCCGCAGGTATTGCTGCTAGTGGCCTACAAAGCGCTAACGCCACTCAAAAGGCCAGCAAAGAGGCGGTAAGCTATCAGGACTCGCCAAATGCCGGGAACAGCTGTTCGGGATGCAAGTTTTTCGACGGTACAGGCGCATGTGAAGTCGTTGAAGGCGACATCAGCGCCAATGCCTGGTGCAGCGCATGGACCGCAGCATAGGTTCGTTCTATTCAAGATAACGGGGTGAATTGGTGTTGTGTGAGTCTTTTTGATTCACCCCATTTTACGTCTTGGCTGGATTATAAATTGCGCGACGTACTCTTCTTCAACTTATTCGCGGTGTGTTTTTCGGAGTAACGATCCGAAAGATATTTATTCGCGTAAGGTTCATGGCATCACGAAAGGCTGATTTCGCGTTGTCTTTCTTTATTCTAATTTCTATTTTTTGATTATTCTCTCTTCACCTCATTAATAAATTCTTGAATACCCCCCCGAAAAATTCGAACTGAATATTGTATTTTGCGGCAGCGAATTATTTAATTTGAGCGTTGTGCGAAGCGTTAAACGAAAAGTATGCAAAAATTTCGTTCAAGCCCCCTGACGAACCATTATCTGACCCAACCAATTCTTTCGTCTGTTGATAGGGTTTATGCAGGCGTTGTCATTTTCATTATTTTATCGGCGCAAACGGCAAGGATTTCATATTTTCGACAAGAGTTCGACAATCCTGTGACAAAGTTGGGTTTCTACAGTAGGTTTGTTGTTCAGGGGATTGCTGAAACGAATTTCAACATCGTGAGGCAAGCGTTATGCAATCGAAGACATTCGGTTCACTGTCTTTAGCGGTTAGTGCTGTCTTTTTACTCTCGGCCTGCACCACCGCACCCGTCAATTCAACGGTAGTCGATTACAAAAAGACTTACTCCCCGCCTTCAGGCTCAACGCTTTCCGGTGATTATACGCTCATCGCCGTCCGCAGAGCCAGCAACGTCGCCGGTGGGGTCGATGACGCGACCTTTAGCAATACGGCCATCGGGAGCACGATCTCATTAAACGAGACGCTCACCTGGCTCGACGGAAAAGAATGCGCGCGCTGGCGGACCAGCCAGCTAGCCACACCTGCAGTAAATTTAAATGACCCCAATTTAGTCGATTTAATCATTGGCGAAGATGGCGGTATTCTTAATACAGATGATAAAAGTAAACTCCTTCATTTTAATATCATTTGTGACGGCGCATCGCTGGGTGCGTTCACTCGGCTAGACAACCGGATTTTGGTGACTTCATCGTCATCCGGATTGACCTATTTAATTTTCGAGCGACCTTTGTCACTCCAAGAAATAGAGATCCTTCAACGTCAGCTCAAAGACATGAAATTTTACGACGGCGAGATGACAGGAAAAATGGATGAAGCGACAATCGATGCCGTTTCGCGATACGCCAGCTATCGGGGGCGATATGATTTAACGTTCCACCGAAGCGCAATAACCGAAAATTTAATGAATGGTCTCAATGTTCTGTCTCTTAATGAATCGTGTTGCGCCGGGTCAACGACATCAATGGGAACGCGATACCCGGATTACAAACCAAAATTAAGTGAGGATACGGTTCTCGATTATCGCCCAGGCTTAAGTATGCGTCTCAGTGAAATTCCCGAAGTAACGCGTCAAGATTTTCAAGTCGCCTACGTAACTCTCGGTGATTATAAACGCGATGCAATTCTTAATCCTGGAAGAATGGAGCGTGGCAATGTGGCGCTGGGCGCAGATCCGGATGAATACGTACCCTCCGATGAGGAATTGCTTGCCGCAGAATTGGGCGATCAATTGGCGGCGCTTGTCCGAACCATGACCGCCGAGCAGATCATGAACGCATGGGACGGCGCGGCGCTCGTGCCCGCATCAACAGACTACTATCGTTTCGAATATAGGCATGTGGATGTCATGGGTAGCGGGCGTTTCTTTTACGCCTCAACACCCCTGAAAACCGTAATAGATATCCCCCCCAAACCGAAGAAGCAATAATCTTCGTTCAAAAGCCCAACGTCGCATTCTTTCCTTTGAACGACCCTTCTATTCTATAAGCCACGCCGCTTTCCCAACAGCGGTCATCCCTTCAAGAGGCCCCTCGCCTTTAAGGCGCTGATTGGGGAGATGTCGTCTCATTGATCGCAGCGTCAATAAAAGGCGTGAGGCGCTCAACAATGATAGAAACGCCTTTCTCGTTAGGGTGAATACCGTCAGATTGATTGAGAGCCGGATCCGTAGCAACGCCATCAAGAAGAAACGGATAAAGCGAGACCGCTTCGTCGCGCGCCAACTTTGTATAGAGCGCGTCAAACGCAATTCTATAATCCTCGCCGTAATTGCCCGGCGCGCGCATCCCCGCAACGAGCACCAAAAGATCCCGTAACTTTGCTCGTTCAATCATAGTACGAATGTTCTGTTCCGTTTGCGCAGGATCGATACCCTGAAGGAGATCATTACCGCCAAGCGCTATGAAGACGCCATCGGACTCATCGCCGATCGACCAGTCGAATCGCGCGAGTGCGTCCGCAGTCGTATCTCCTGACACTCCAGCATTGATCACATTGACTTTATTACCGATCTTGCGCAGCGCCGCCTGAAGCTTAACAGGCAAGGCCTCATCGGGAGCCAGTCCGAAGCCAGCGGTGATGCTGTCGCCCAACATGACCAGCGTATATCCATCCACAATTTCCTGGACATGCGGACTGGCTTTGGATGCGACGGTATCTTCGGTAGCCCCCTGATCTTCCGGCGCATTACAGGCGGCCAGGAATAGCGCAACGGCGCTTAATCCGATTTGCATCACACTTGATCGCATAATCAATGCCTTTCGCCGCTTGTTAGTAGCATTGCAATTGATGATTATACAATGAATCGATCAAACAGTGGAAACCATAGACAAGCAGGATGCCATGCAAAAAACCGAAGCAGTCATTGCGGCGGAAAATATCGATCTGACCCTGAAAAGTCGCGCAGGCGAAATTGACATCCTGAAGTCGGTCTCGCTTGCAATCGCCCTCGGCGAAAGTGTCGGTGTGGTCGGACGATCAGGCTCAGGTAAGTCGTCATTGCTCTCCGTTCTCGCTGGGCTTGAACGCCCAACCAAAGGCAGCGTGATCGCCGGTGGACGAAACCTGACCAAAATGGGAGAAGACGCCCTCGCCCAGTTCCGTCTCGAAATGGTCGGTTTTATTTTTCAGGCCTTTCACCTCATTCCAACCATGACGGCACTTGAAAACGCTGCGCTACCCCTCGAACTTGCCGGTAAAAATAACGCTTTCGAAAAAGCGCGCGCAATGCTTGAAAAAGTCGGGCTTGGGGAACGGTTAGATCATTATTCCGATCAACTTTCCGGCGGTGAGCAACAACGCGTCGCGATCGTGCGGGCGCTCATCGCCGCACCGCCAATTCTATTGGCCGATGAGCCAACCGGTAATCTAGATAGCGCCGCCGCCGGGCTCATCACTGAAATGCTCTTCGATTTACGACGGGAGGCGGGATCGGCGTTGGTGCTCGTCACACATGATCATTCCCTTGCATCCCGCTGCGATCGTGTAGTGACTATGGAAGACGGGCGCCTCATTGAAAATATCGCCGTGAAGGCCGCCGAATGAGCACTGGAGATCACATATCTTTGCAAGGATGGCGATCAGCCATGCGGTTGGCGCAACGGGAATCGCGTGAAGGTCTCAAAGGCTTTCGCATATTCGCTCTTGCACTCCTCCTTGGCGTCGCAGCGATCGCCGCAATCGGTTCTCTATCAGAGGCTTTTGTTGAAGGGTTGGAAAACGAGAAACGCCGCCTCCTCGGCGGCGACATAGAGGTCGCGGCGTTCAACACGGAACTTGGCGATGACGCGTTGACCTTTCTTCAGGCGAACGGTCAGGTTTCGCAAATTATTGATGCACAGTTGATGGCGCACACCAAGACCGGCACAGGACGGAGCGTGATTCAGTTGAAGGGCGTCGATAGCAACTACCCCTTGATCGGCACAGTTTCACTTGAACCTGATCAGTATAATCTGGAGGCGGCGCTTTCGTCGACAGTTGGCCCAGAAGGGACGGTGTGGGGCGCCGTAGTAGATCAGTCCCTGCTCGATCGCCTGTCCATAGTATCAGGCGACCATATCCGCATCGGCGCAGCGACGTTTTCAATCCGTGCTGCAATCGCATCAGAGCCAGACCGCGCCTCCGCCGGTTTCATGCTCGGGCCCAGAGTGATCACGAGCCATAAGGGCGCTGAGTCAACCGGGCTTCTCGAATCAAGTGCAATGGTCAACCACGCCTACCGGGTGGTTCTCACCGATTCGAAAGCGGATACATTTGAGGCGACTCTGAAAAGTGCGTTCCCGGATAATCCGTGGCGCATTCGCACATCGACCGAGGCGAGCGCCGGCCTCGGCAGGTTGCTCAAAAACCTCGATGTATTTTTGACGCTTATCGGTCTTGGCGCCCTCGTCATCGGGGGAGTTGGCGCTGCAAATGCAGTGCACGCCTATATGGATCGCAAGACACCCGTCATCGCGACTCTTAAGTGCCTTGGTGCGCGCGGTGACTTTATTTTGAAAACCTACATGCTCCAGATCCTGATGATCTCGCTTGGCGCAATCGGTGTCGGTCTCGCGCTGGGCGCGTTCGCCCCCCTTGCGGTGACAGGTCTCTTTGGCGCGATGCTGCCCTTCGAGGCGAAAACCGGATTTTACCCCTCCGCCCTACTTGAAGCCGGCGCCTTCGGCCTTCTTGCCGCTTCCGCCTTCGCATTTTGGCCTCTTGCTGAGGCGCGACGAGCAAGCGCCGCGCGCCTCTTTCGTAGCCTCGTTGAGGAAAAACGGTTGCGCCCATCACTGCGCGACATGGGCGTCGTTGCGGTCCTTGCCTTGGCATTTTTCGCCCTCGCCGTCGCGCTCGCCGGGGATCGCAAATTCGCCGTCATATTCGCCGCCAGCGGCTTGGTTGCTTATATCGCGCTTAGGAGTATTGCCTGGGGGATCGTCTTCTTAGCCCGCCGGTATTGGCGCCCAACGCGGCCAATGGCGCGGATCGCAGCAGCAAACCTCACACGGCCTGGCGCTGCAACGGCGAGTATATCCGTTTCCTTAGGACTTGGCCTTACATTGCTTTCAGTGGTGTCGCTCATTCAGGCGAATTTAGGTCGCGAAATTTCAAACGCATTGCCCGCACGAGCGCCCACACTTTTCTTTTCTGATATTCCTTACAAGGATGCTGAGCGCTTTGACGCCCGGATGCGGGAACTGACAGAAGAAACCTCCCTAGAACGTTATTACATGATGCGCGCAGGCGTCATCGCGCTAAATGGAAAACCCCTTAGCAGCGTCGAAGGTGCAGAAAATTCCGCTTGGGCGAGAGATAACGACTGGGGCGTCACCATTCTGGACGAAATTCCTGAGGAGATGGGAGAAATCGTTTCCGGGCAAGTCTGGCCGCAAGATTATAGTGGTCCGCCACTCATAGCCTTGTCAAAACGACAGGCCGGTCGTTTCAAACTCGAAGCGGGCGATACGATGACACTGGTTATCAGCGGACGCAATGTGACAGCAACAATCGCCGTTCTTTTCGACCAGAATTTTGATAGCAACGGATTGAATTTCGTGGCGATTTTCGCACCGGGCGCCCTCGAAGCCGCGCAACCGACCTCCATCGGCAGCCTGCGTTCCGTGGATCTGGAAACTGAGGCTACGGTCGAGCGCGTGATCGCCGCTGAATTCCCGGAAGTCACTGTTATCCGTACACGTGAAGTTATTGAGACCGTGAGCGCCATCATCGGATCTATCGGTCTTGTCATCCGCGCCCTTTCGGGACTCACCATAGCAGCCGGTATCATTGTGCTGCTCGGTGCAATCGCTGCGGATTTTTCCCGTAAACTACACGATGCGATGATTATGAAGACGCTCGGTGCTTCACGCCGCCGAATTCTATCTGCATACGCCATGGAATATGCCGCCCTCGGAGCGGGGCCTGCGTTGGCGGCAGCCGGTCTCGGCGCCGCTGGGTCATGGTTCGTCGTCGCGCGTCAAATGGAGATCGACTGGCGCCCAGCGCCTGAGGTGCTTGCAGCGATCATTCTCGGCGCCATCGCCGTGACAACAGTGATTGGCCTGACCGCAGCCTTCAGAGCCCTGAATGCCCGTCCATGGCCTGTTTTGCGTAGCGATTGATCAAGGGTCCGCCATAATGGAACGATCCATCACCCCCTATCATTCACTGTCTGGAGCAAGATGCGATAAATGCGACTTATGCTTTTAACTCAAGCTTCTAGGGGGGCGCCGTTTATAGCATCGGGCGTTTATTCCGATTCATTGAATTTATTCCCGCACATCCCCGCGCAAGCGGGGAACCATGTCTTCTTTGTTTCCTGGATTCCCGCTGGCGCGGGAATGTGCGGAGTATGGTTGGCGGCTGTCACCCGGTTCAGCGCGTCATAATCAAAATCGACCGCGAACCCGTCAGGGAAGATCTGCATACAGAACGGCGCATCGCGCCCGGATCAAGTCCGGGGCTTGATGGCGCCCTACGAGTCATCAATCCGGGCTACGCTTGCTGGGTCATTGTTGACGTAGGTGTACATATTTAGATCAGCCTCGTAGCCAATCGGATCGGTTTAGAGGAACCTTCCGGTTTCGGGGTCGTAATAGCGGGCTTTATAGTAATACAAACCAGTCGCCGCATCCAGTTTCTGGCCGGTGAAGCGGCCCTTCGAGACGCCGCCTCATCCTGAGGTGCGTGCGAAGCACGCCTCGAAGGACGGCGGCTCCTCAGGATAGGCGGGAAGACGGTGTCGCCCTCGGGCCCGCTCACCCCATAAGGCGAGTAGGTGTAATTCTCGACGACCGCGCGCGCGAACACGTGCAAACTTAAAACCGCGCCAAGACTGTCAGTGGTCTGCACGCCCAAATCAGATATTTGTTTTGTCCGTATTCATCGCGTTTGGCGATAGCGGCCGGATGGGGCCGGTCGCGATGAGCCCCCTCAACAAACTCTTTCGATTGCTCAAATGGTCCTGCGGTGGGCAGCCAGGGATCTGTAAAGGCGCGTTTTTCGCATAATCGAAATTGGTCTCAATTCACCAAAAATGCCCCAAAAATGTGAATTTCAGTCAACAAGCCGATGCCTGAAAGCCGGTGCGTTTGGATATATCCATCTGATTTCAAACGCCCCAATAAATGGTGGAGGGGGATGGATTCGAACCATCGTACGCTAAGCGGCCAGATTTACAGTCTGGTGGATTTAACCACTCTCCCACCCCTCCACAGGGCCACGCAGGGTTGCGCGACGAGAAGCCGGTCAGCTTTAGCCAAGGCCCGGCGCCCGCCAACCAGCGGGAAGAGCGGGCTCTATAAAGGACGCCGCCGGGCTTCGCAAGCATTGACGGCCGATCGCTTTTGGCCATTTTTGTGCTTATCCCAGCGCTGTTCAGCGCAGGCGCTTTCGTGTATCCGGGCGATTGAAACACGCTACCATCGAGAGTCATGAGCAAGCCCAGAAAACCTAGCCCGGCGCAGCATAAAACTGACAGCAAACACCGGCGGCGCCCCTCTCATCCGGCGGGTAAACCGCGAATATCGACGACCGCTACGCCTTCACCGAGTGGGGGTTTGTGGATTTACGGGAGGCATGCGGTCGGGGCCGCACTGTTCAATCCTGAACGCCGTATTCACCGCGTTTTAGCGACCAAGAACGCCGTCGAATGGCTCAGGACGCTTGAGGGCGCGGCTAAGCTTGCAAACACTCTTTTCACGCCAGCGCGCCCCGATGAGATCGATCACGCCCTCCCCGCCGGCGCTGTCCATCAGGGCCTCGCAGCCGAAGTTGAAGGCCTGACGCCATTGCGACTCGACGACATCTGCAATCCAGCCACTTTAGGCAGACCGGTCCTGGTGCTCGACCAGATCACGGACCCCCACAATATTGGGGCGATCTTCCGGTCCGCAGCCGCTTTTGGCGTGTGCGCCGTGATCGTCCAGGACCGGCGCACACCGCCGCTCTCTGGAGCGCTCGCCAAAGCGGCCGCTGGCGCGATCGAGAGTGTGCCGTGTCTCCGGGTCGTCAATATCGCCCGCACGCTGGAGGCGCTTAAAGAGCTTGGCTATCACTGCGCCGGGCTGGCGGGAGACGCCTCCGCGCTCGTCAGGACGTTACCCGCCGATAGGCCGGTTGCGGTCGTTCTCGGCGCTGAAGGTGCGGGCCTGCGCGATCTGGTGCGTAAAACCTGCGATGGGCTCTATAAAATTCCAATCACACCCGCGATGGATAGCCTTAATGTATCGAATGCCGCTGCGATTACGCTCTATGAGGCAATTCGGGGAAGGAAAACTGAGGAGGCTTAAATGGCGCAAACAAGACCTATTCTTTATCACATGCCGCAAACCCGCAGCGGCACGACGCATTGGATGAATGAAGAATTGGGGATGAATGAAGAGCTTCGGGCGCCTTGTGAAATCCGGCTGATCAATCTCAAGGCAGGCGAACAAACCAAGCCTTCATACTGCGCGCTCAACCCGATGGCGAAAGCGCCTACGCTCGTTCACGGCGATATCGTGGTGACAGAAGCGGCCGCGATCTGCGCCTATCTGGCAGACGCTTTCCCGAACGCAAAGCTTGCGCCGCCTGCTAAGGACCCGAAACGGGGGACCTATTTTCGGTGGATGTTCTTTGCACCGAGCTGCATCGAACCGATGATGCTCGACAAACTGTCCGGACAAACGCGCGAGAACGCCGCCGCGATTGGTCATGGCGATTATGAACGAGTGATAGCGGCCATAAAAACCGCCCTGTCGAACGGTCCCTATATTCTTGGCGACACCTTCAGCGCCGCTGATGTGGTTTTTGGATCCACTTTAAATTTTGGCATGATGTTCGGCGCGATACCAAAAGAAGAACCATTTGCCTCTTACGTTGAGCAATTGATGGCGCGGCCCGCCGCCAAACGCGCATCAGAGAAAAACGAGATCTACATGAAAGAGCTCGGCCTGTGAACTCGAAGCCGTCAACCGGTGGCTGCCAGTGCGGCGCAGTGCGTTTTGAGGCGACAGGCGCACCGAAATTTGTCGCTAACTGCCATTGTGTGTCATGCCGCAAAGCGACCGGCGGCGCTTTTTCAACCTGGGTGGGTTTCAATGATGATAATGTCCGCTGGCTGACCAAAATTCCCTCCACCTATGTGAGCTCCGCTGGTGTTCGGCGGGGATTTTGCGCAAGTTGCGGAACACCGCTAACGTATGGAGGGGATAAATGGCCCGGCGAGATCCATTTTTTGATTGGCGTCTTTGATCATCCGAATGCCTTCACACCAAACAGTGTTGCTTTTTCAGAAGACGCTCTCCCCTGGGCGTTACAATGACACCAGACGTAAACTCATCACATATTGAAGCCGTGATATTTGATTTTGGAGGCGTTTTCACAACCTCCCCCGTCGAAAATTTCTCGGTGTTCGAGCGCGAAAACGATCTTCCAGAAAGATTCATTGGCGGCGTCATCAAAGACAATCACCATGGCAACGCCTGGGCAAAATTCGAACGTGCACAGATAACTTTAGATGCGTTCGACGCCGCCTTCGCACTCGAAACAAAAGCCGCCGGATTTGAGATCAGCGGGCGACGGCTGGTGGCCCTTTTAGCGCTGACCTTGCGCCCGGAAATGGCCGAAGCGCTCCACCGCGTCAAAGCTGCCGGATACAAGACCGGCTGCATCACCAACAATCTGCCCAAGCTCAACAGCTCTGAAATGCTTTCCGACCGCACAAAATCCGAAAAGGCGCGCGAAATCTTTTCTTTATTCGATCACGTCATCGAATCGTCGAAGGCTGGCGTGAGAAAACCCGAACCACGCATCTATGAAATGATGTGCGAGGCGTTGAATGTATCACCGCGCGCTTGCATCTTCCTTGACGATCTCGGCGTTAATCTGAAACCTGCGCGCGCTATGGGTATGACGACCATCAAGGTTCCACTGCACGATGTGAAACCAGCGATCGTTGAGCTCACCGCCCTGCTTCAACTTGCCTGATCGCTGCACTATACGATTGCAGGGGCACACACATCGGCGCAAAATCAGATTGCGATCAACAGGAGCGCTCCATGACTTCCTTTCGCCCACATACTGAGCTTCAAACCCATGACGTCACCAACCAGCCGCCGCCATTTGAAGATGTGAATATTTTTGAAACAGATGCAGCGCTGAAAACCGGAGTCACGAAAAACGCCGGCGGACTTCATGTGGATCGACTGTCCGGATTTGGCGCGCGTTGCGGCTCCGCGGAGGTCATCGAATGGGCCCGCCAGGCGAACAAAAACCCTCCACAACTGAAAAGCCATGACCGATATGGCCATCGCCTGGACGAGATTGAATTCCACCCCGCCTATCATGCATTGATGGACCTTGGATTTTCCGCCGGAGTCGCCGCTGGAGCCTGGACCGTCGATGAGGCCGGCCACGTACTGCATTCTGCTCTGATGTATATGATGGGACAGGCGGATGGCGGCGTTTGTTGCCCGATGTCGATGAGCTACGCCGTCGTTCCTGCTTTACGCCATGAACCCGAAATCGCCAAAGAGTGGGAACCGCGAGTAACAACTGCGAGTTATGATCCACGGTTTATTCCGTCAACAGATAAACGCGCCGCTACGATGGGTATGGCGATGACGGAAAAACAGGGCGGGTCCGATATACGCGCCAACACCACCCGTGCAACGCCGATTGGCGACGGCGCCTATGAACTTATCGGGCACAAATGGTTTTGTTCCGCCCCTATGTGCGACGCATTCCTGACGCTGGCGCAGACGGAAGCTGGCGTAACGTGCTTTCTTGTTCCGCGATGGCGCCCTGACGGAACCCGCAACGCCTTTCACATCATGCGCCTGAAGGACAAACTCGGCGATCGCTCGAATGCTTCGTCGGAAATTGAATACGCCCATGCCTGGGCGCGACGCGTCGGCGAAGAAGGTCGCGGCGTCAAAACCATTATTGATATGGTTCAGCACACGCGCCTTGATTGCGTGGTGGGTTCGGCTGGCGGCATGCGCGCCGCGCTGGCTCAAGCACTCTGGCACACAGAGCACCGCAACGCCTTCCAGAAAAAACTGATCGACCAACCGGCGATGACCGCCGTGCTCGCCGATCTGGCGCTTGAGACGGAAGGCGCCACGGCGCTCGCATTTCGTTTGGCGGGCGCCTTTGATGCGGCGCAGACGGATGAGAGCGAAGCCGCCTTCATGCGTCTGGCAACGCCGATTGCCAAATACTGGATTTGCAAGCGCCAACCGGGGGTCGTCTACGAAGCGCTTGAATGTCATGGAGGTGCGGGCTTTGTCGAGGAAGGCCCCATGGCGCGCTATTATCGAACCGCGCCCTTAAATGCGATCTGGGAGGGTTCGGGCAATGTCATCGCACTTGATATTTTGCGCGCGCTCCACCGTGAACCCGATTGCCTTGACGCCGTTCGTAGCGAGATCACCGGGGCGAAGCGCGCCAATGTTCACTTCGATCATCATATCACCTTGCTCGACGGGTGGTTCAAACCAGGCGCGTTGAACGAGGGAACCGCCCGGGCTTTCGCCGAAGATATGGCCCTCGCACTCGAGGCCGCCGCGCTTTTGAAAACAGCGCCTGATTATGTCTTCGACGGGTTTTGCAATGCGCGCCTCGACCCGGAAAACACTTCCCTCGCCTATGGGGCGCTGACGGGAAAGCTCGATATTCGCAAAATCGTTGAACGCGCTATCCCCCATGCGTCCTCCGCGTGAGCGTATTGAAAACTTTAGACGCCAGCCGTAGAAATATTGGCGCCTAACGCAACGAACCTTTCGAGTTCCGCTTTGATGAGATCACCATCACGATTGCGGTCAGCATCGACGAATGAAGCCATGCGCTCGCCAACATACTGATCTTCTTTCATCAGATCGGCGCCACCGGTGATCGAGTAGAATTTGCTTCTAGCGACCGTGTCTATCAACAGGCGTTCCCCACGCCCGAGGCTGGAAAAGGCTTCAACCGCAACGGTGATCAGTCGCGGCCCATCGTCTAATTCAATGGCGACATATCCGTTCAACCGGGCAAGCTCGGCCTTTACCACCGTGAGTGAAGCAAACTCATCCACATCGAGGGCGTTGTTTTTGTCCAAATCTGCACGGGCGAAGGTGGTGCGCGCATGCTGGGTGATATCGACTAGGTTTATCCGGTTGATCGTATCATATTCAGCCAACGGATCGCCCGTTCCAAATCCTGACGCCAGGGCGGCCCCGACGCCTGTTGTCAAGGCTGCGATTGCTGCAAGGGTTTTACGTTTCATGACCTGGCTCCCGTTTTAGCGCTGTGGAACCTATGCGTAATGACGGGTCATGGCGGATTCAGGGGGGAAATGAGGTAAAGTCACGTCTTTGAGCGCCGATCCAGACAGGATTGCGGCGAAATGGCGCCAGCTATTTTACAGGTTGTAAGACAGGCGTCTTATCTTCCGGTTCTAATTCGGCTGGCTCAGCATCACTCGCATGAAAATCGCGCCAGCGCGCTTTGATCTTCGCCGACGTCATGCGCGAACCATCCGGCGACCAACCGGGGGGTCCGAAAAGATAACCACCTACCTCTTTCAGCGATCTGGCGTTGGACAGGTCTTTGGCGATCCCGATCCACTCATGAAACGCGATCATCAGCGGATTGAACGTACCGAGATTCCTGACAATGCCATAGAGAGGTTTTTCCGTTCTGTCTTCCGCGACAAAGGTGCCGAACATGCGATCCCAAATGATCAATGTCCCGGCGTAATTCGCGTCAAGATAGCGCGCATTTGTTGCATGATGAACGCGGTGATGGCTCGGCGTATTGAAGATGAGTTCAAACGGCCCCATCCGGTCAATAAGCTCAGTGTGTATCCAGAACTGATAAACCAAATTAACACCGCCCACGAACAAAATCATCTCAGGGGGGAACCCGACAAACGCCAATGGCAACGCAAAAATGAACGAAAAAGTCAGCTTTCCTGTCCATGTTTGACGTAACGCCGTTGAGAGATTGTAATGCTGAGAAGAGTGGTGGATGACATGGCTCGCCCAGAAATAACGGCGTTCATGGGCGATACGATGAAACCAGTAAAAGGCGAGATCATCAGCGATGAAACAGATCACCACCGTCCACCACACGACGGGCATCGCCCCGATCAATCGATATTGATAGACCCAGGCAAATGCCGCATAGACCACGGCGCCCGCGCCGAGGATTGCGATGGACTGATTTCCAAAACCCATGGCGAGACTTGCAAACGTATCACGGGTTTCATAACGAACGCGCCCCGTGAGGCGCGCCAGCGCCATTTCAAGAATGATGAGCGCGATAAAGCCTGGAACTGCGTAAGCGACGACATCAGGAAACTGCATGGTTTCCTTTATATCACATTTGGATAGGAGCTTGCGAGCCCAGTCTATGGGGTCAGTTTATCGCGCCACGCAACGGCAAGATCATCGCCGTCAGCGATGATCGAAACCGGGGGTAAGGTGTGGTCGCCCCGCATTTTCACAGTCAACACAGCGCCGTTCACATGAATGCGTAAATCTTCAAGGTTGAGCCGGCGAGAGGCGAGCTGATCGCCTTTACGAAAGACCAGCGCGGTCTCACCGGACTGGTTCCTCGCCGCAGCGGCTCTCCCCTGTTTATCCAGCAACCACTCCACCGGCATGAAATCCGGCTCATCAAAAGCCAGTCGTTCCTCCGCGGACGGGATGTCAATAATGATGGTCTTCCATGCGCCAAGAAAATAGGAAACGCCCACAAGGAAAGACACCCCCGCCAGAGAGATGGCCAAATCAATGAGAACGTTTCCTGTCACTATCGAATATTAGCCAACAATTTCATCTTCAGAAAAGAAGAAAGTGATTTCCTGGGCCGCTGTATCCGCCGCGTCAGACCCGTGAACGGAGTTCTCTCCGATGGACTCGGCGAATTCGGCGCGAATCGTGCCGGCGTCAGCTTCAGCCGGGTTCGTGGCGCCCATAATCTCGCGATTTCGCACGACGGCGTTTTCACCCTCAAGAACCTGCACAACAACCGGCCCGGACATCATGAACTCGACCAGTTCGCCAAAGAACGGGCGGTCCTTATGGACGGCGTAAAAGCCCTCGGCCTGCGCTTTTGTCATGCGTATGCGTTTTTGGGCGATGACACGCAGGCCTCCATCCTCCAGTTTTGCGATGACTTTGCCAGTCAGATTACGCCGTGTGGCGTCGGGTTTGATAATGGAAAAGGTGCGCTCAAGCGCCATGATGCTATCCTTCTGGTAGAAAACGACTGATTCGGTCGCGGTACGTAGCAAGGCTTTGGCGCTGCGGCAAGTCGGGACATTTCCCGATCGAAGCAAAATGCCGCCTTTTGAAAGCGGATACGAGAGGGAGCGAGATCTGATGTCAGAAGCACCGATTTCTACGAACCCACATGAAAGTGGCAACGCAAACCTGATTTATATTCTCTATCTCGTCGCGATTGCTGCGGGTGTCACCGCTATTGTCGGTGTGGTTATGGCCTATGTCTCCAAGGAGGACGCCCCGAGCTGGTTGAAATCGCATTATCACAATCAGATCAATATTTTCTGGAAGGGCTTATTATACTCGATGATCAGCGGCGTATTGTGCTTCGTGCTCATTGGGTTTCTGTTATTGCTTGTCGCCTTCGTCTGGTACATCGTCCGTGTCGTGAAGGGCATGCAAGCCCTCTCTAAAGGCGAGCCGATTTCGAACCCATCCAGTTGGGGCTTTTAGGGTATCGACGAGCATAAATTGGATTCAGTTCAATTCTTATGGCCGGGCTCAGAGTGCAAAGGCCGTAATTGATCCCACAGGGAGCATTCGTCAGTAAGTATGTCTCGTGCGTATTGTGAAGCGCGTTTCGGTAAAAAGTACCGCGTAAATCCAAAAAGCAACGATAGAACAGGAGACAGAAATGAACGATATCGTCAGCCGGTTTCTAACATTCGACAAACTCATCGCGACGGGTCTGATCAAACTGCTTTACTGGATCGGCTTGGTAGCCATAGGGCTGGGTACGCTCATCGCGTTTATTGGCGCTTTTGGTCAATTTGGATCCGGATTTGTGCAGGGCATAGGGGCGTTAATCCTCACACCGGTCGGCGGTGTGCTCGCCCTCATCTTTTGGCGTTTTCTTTGCGAGGTCTATATCGTGATTTTCGGCATCTATGACCGGCTTGGAGAAATTCGCACCGATCTAAAGAAAGACTGAACTTCTCAGGTTGAGCCGAATAAGCTTATTCAATCCTGTTGCGATCACGGAACGTGACGATCTGGATCTTGTCCTCACCGACATGGTCACAAATCGTTTTGTGTAAATTGACAAGATGAAACCGGCTCAATTCATTTGACTCGAGCACACCGAACATCATGGGCGCGGCGCTAGGGTCTGTTGAGATTCATGCAATGTGTCATCCCGGACCCCGGATCGAGTCCGGGGCAGGCTGTTACAACCGTCCGAATTCCGTGAGGAATTCGGACGGTTGTTAGATCCGGGATCCAGAATCGCTTGCTCCGTGCACGCCGCTCTGGATCCCAGATAGCTCAATTCGCCAACCAAATCAAAGATTTGGGGAAAATTGGCTTCCGGGATGACATTTCTTGATGCTTTGAATCTCAACAGACCCTAATCGAAGCCAAAAACGCTTTAAATTCGCGGTTGTCACCGCGCGCCTGTTATTGCAGAACTCCCCCGCCGCAGTCACTCCGCCCCCCGATGCTCCACATAAATGATCTTTCCTATCGTATTGAAGGCCGCCTGCTTTTCGATCAGGCGACGGCGGCGATTTCGGATGGCTGGAAAGTCGGGCTGGTCGGGCGCAACGGGTCT
>JAJFFW010000016.1 GCA_021776435.1 Parvularculaceae bacterium
GATAGATAGGCAATTCCCGGTTCGGAACTTCAAGATTGGCGTTCTGCGCAAGATAGAATTCTACAGCGTCGATAATGTCGCGCGACCTCGGCAATCCGAGACGACGCATTTCATCATAGGTTGCCCGTGGGACGTCGAGCGGCTGCCACTGTGACGCATGAAAAAAATCAACCAGCATTGGCCAGCATTCACGCGCGCACGATTGCCCGTCTGCTATAAAAGCGAGCGACCGTTTCCCCGCAGCGGCCGCCTGGGCGTAGGCGTTGCCTTTCTGATCTGTTGTGCTGATCGAGGTTTCAAGTTCGCGTTTAAGCTCGATCAGCAGTTCGGTTTCGCGCGCCTTGGAAGCCTGCGCAGCGTTCCAGTTGCTGACCTGCAAGCCGACAAAAACGCCGAAAACGACGATCAGAAAGTCAATCGCGATCGCGGTCCATTCCTGTTTGCGGAAATGCGCGATGACGCGGCGCAGGATCATTGTTTTGCTTCCACTTCTTCGGCCAACAGCGCTTCAACGGCGCGCGCTTCGTTGACCGCGGTGAGAAGCAGGCCGCGAATATCGGTTACGATGTCCCATTTCACGGCGACGACGTTTCTAAATTCCGCCGTTGACAGCACCGTCAGGAGGCGATCCGGCTCAAACCCGGCGCTCACCGACAGGCCGCGCGCTTCCCGAAACATGCTTGTGTAATCGAGGTTATCGATAATATAGGGCTGGAAAATATTGACGAGCTGCATCTCGTGCGTGTTGGAGACGAGGTTGACGACTTCAGCCTGTCCGAAAAAGGACGACATTGCATTCTTCACCGCTTGGTTTTTGATTATGGCAAGATCGCCCGAGCCCGTGAGATTTGAATAGGTGTCGGAGACAATCGGCGTTCCCTCCATCGCGATGAGCTGCCGGACCGCGTCGTTTAACACGTCAATTGAGACATCCGGCGCGTCTTTGCGCGACTGATCGAGCAGCAGTGCCATTGAGTTTGCGATTCCCTCATAGCGCGCGATGTCGTTTTCAAGTTCGGCAATGACAGCGCTGAAGTCTTGTTTCAGCGCCGCGAGATAGGATGCCTCGCGTTCGCGCTCGCCGCGCGCCTCATTCCAGTTGTTAACCTGCAAACCAACAAACACGCCAACAACAACGATCAGGAAATCGAGCGCGATGGCGGTCCATTCCTGCTTGCGAAAATGGGCGATGACGCGGCGCAGAAGCACAAATATCCCCCAAGGTTGTTATTGTGCTTATAGGATTGTTCGAATGGCTTTTATAGAGCCAATAACTGCTATCCACTATGGACGCTTCGACAGGAAAAAAAGGGCCATCCCTGCCTGAATGATCAGATTTTCGACCGAGCGCCAGAAATGGTCATTGACCCGCATTTGATGAGCGGCTGTTATGCGGCGATTCTGGGGCGCTCGATTGTGTTTACGTTGGCCATATGAGCTTCTATGCATCGAAAAATTATGGTGTGGCCTTTGCGATGTCCCGCAAGTCTTGCAACATGTCAGCACTATATGTTTCCAGATTTCCGATCGCCGTCTCCAAATCCGCGAAGCGAAGTTGGAGAGCGGGAAGCAAGTCCGCTAATGCGCGCGGAGGATCAATGGTCGGCCTTCTCTACCGTTAGCAAGCCGTCAATCGCCTCCATATTATAAATAGTGAGATTGGCGATGGATGATTTTACATCGGCCATGCGCAGCCTCAACAAGGGAACCATGGATGCATCCGACCGAAGAATCCTGGCGGTCTCGCTTACAAGCTCAGGTGCAACACCAGTTTTGCAAGGGTATTCCAGGGAATCGACAATGTTGTCAAAATCTCCGCTTACGACTTCCCGGTCACCGCATTTTTCGAGCAGCGCATCCTGAACATCTAGAGAAACAAGCATGCGAAATAAACTTCGGTATTGCTGATTGTCGCGCTCACGTGTGATTTGCCCGAATACGGGTGCGTTATATATCCAATGCGCAGTTTGGCGGAGATTTTCATCACGAATCAGTTCGATTGCGCCTGTCGATGAAAGTTCATCAAAGGTCAAACGACGTCGGGCGTTCACAAGATATTGCGTCGCGCGATAAGCGTTAATCAGCAGAGCTTCATCGGACAATTCAGCTTTACCAGTGAGAGCATTCAGGGCGCGATATCCGCTCGACTGTACGTCTTTATAATACTCAATCGTATATTGGTAGTTCCACGCTTCATGTTGCAAGTCCGATATCAGGCGTTCGGTAACAACAGCAGACTTGCGATCAACAGCGCGCGCGTCATTCCAGTTTGAAACCTGAATACCAATGAAAACGCCGACAACGACGATCAGGAAATCGAGCGCGATGGCGGTCCAGTTCTGGTTTCTTACATGTTCGGTGATGCGGCGGAGGATCATGACTGCGCCTCCAGGAGCTGGATTATCTTTTCGCAGTCTCTAAGAGCCTCGGCGTGGTTGCCGGCGTAGTATGTTTGCATTCTGAGCAATTCATCCGCTGCCCTGCGAAATCTCTTGTCCGCCTTCATGGCTTCCCAGTCATAGGCGCCGATCGGCGGCAGGACACTATGGATCGCGAAGTCGTCGTTCTTCCAATCCCAATTATCGACAGTGGGCGGTACAAAACTCGACGGATCCAGAAGCGTGTGTTGCTTCATGTCGCGATCATAGAGAAGGGCAATGTCATTGATCCGGCCAAGCGCCATACTGGCGCCAGTTAGAGACACGTCATAGCGGAAAAGCGCGAAACGCAGCTCTTCGTTTGCGATGAGATTGACCCGGCCGGCGCTCACCATTTCGCTATAGGTACTGGATCTCGGCGGAACGGTATAAAAGCTGCCGCCTGTTGCGACAGCTTCGGGTACGACCCTATCGAGTTGCGCCGCGTCGCACTCATCCACAAGGCAGTGGATAAGACCCTGCAGCAATTTGATCCGCTGCATATGAAACTCGGTGCGAATGGTCGCTTCTCGCGAAATTTCTACGAAATCCTGCTTCAGTTTTATTATGGCCCGGCCCGCTAAATCCCTTTCCTTTCGGACATCGTTGTAGTTCGACACCTGAATGCCGACAAAGACGCCGATGACGACGATCAGGAAATCGAGCCCGATCGCGGTCCATTCCTGTTTGCGAAAATGCGCGATGACACGGCGAAGGATCATTATTGCAAGCCCTCCGCTTCCGGCAAATCGCGGAGACGTTGGACAAGTTCCGCGCCTGGGGCTGTCATGCGATTAAGAAAGTTTCGCCAGTCGCTATGCATGTCGATCATTTCAACGACGGCGTTTTTCAGCTTGCGCTCCTTGCACGCATCTTCAAGGCGAAAATCTATCAGCATCAGCGCGCCGTCTTCGTCATATGTAAGGTCAATATGCTCCCAAACGATGGCGTCAACCGTCGGAAGCGACAGCCTGACCTGCGCGGCCGTCAACTGAACGCCGTTCAGGCGCGTATAATATTCCGAGATTGAACGGCGTAGGTCATTGTCATCCAAGCTCGCCAGCATGCCGGAAGACACCATCTCACTGTACGCAGAATCAATGACCTGCAGGGGCTGCACATTCTGATATTCGGCAAACGCATATTCAATGTCGTCGAGAGTCGCGGCGCCCATCTCGCAATCTTTCAGCGCGGCGAGCGTGTTCCGCATGGAGCCGATCCGGCGGTCATGCGCCTTCATGACGTCGGCGATGAGCGCGTCCATTGTCGCGACTTCGACCGTCAACTGCTGCAGATAGACTCTCTCGCGACCGCGTTCTATTCGCGTCTCGTTCCAATTGTTGAACTGAATGCCGATAAAGACGCCGACAACGACGATCAGGAAATCGAGC
>JAJFFW010000017.1 GCA_021776435.1 Parvularculaceae bacterium
TTGACCAGGCGAAAGAACATCAGGCGCCGTTGGTAGAGCTCACCTATAATTGGGATAAAGAAGACTATGACGAGGGGCGGAACTTTGGTCACCTCGCTTACCGTGTCGATAATATCTATGAAATCTGCCAGCGCCTTCTGGATTCCGGCGTCGTAATCAACCGGCCGCCGCGCGACGGGCGCATGGCGTTTATCCGCTCGCCCGACGGCATTTCGATCGAGCTTCTCCAGCGCGGCAATGCTCTCGCTCCGGCTGAGCCTTGGGGGAGCATGGAGAACGCGGGAAAATGGTGAGACGATTGGTTGAAAACGCATTATAAAGATCCCGATCAAGGGGTCTGAGTGTGATGACCGCAATTACAACCAAGCCACTGACGCCTGAACGATGGCCGGACCTTGTTACGGTGTTTGGGCCAAATGGGGCTTATGGTGGTTGCTGGTGTATGCATTGGCGGGTTCCGCGGAGCGAGTTCATCGTCTACCCTGAGCGCAAACGGAAAATGAAAGCGCGGTTTAAAAAGCGCGTAAAGACCGGTCCGCCGCCCGGCCTCATCGCCTATGCCGATGATGGAGAGCCGATCGGCTGGGTGCAGGTCGGTCCGCGCGCCGATGTGCCAAACTGGAATGGGGTGCGCCGGTTGACGGCGCCGGTTGATGATGTCGACCCCGATGACCTGCGCGCCTGGGGGATCAGCTGTTTTGTTATCCGCAAGGAATGGCGGGGCAAGGGCGTCTCCAGCGCGTTGCTTGACGGCGCAATAGCCTGGGCGCGCTCAAACGACGCCCGCCTGCTTGAGGCCTGTCCAGTGGAGCCAGCCGAGTGGAAAAAAGCGCGGGTATCGCTTTATCACGGGGTCGCGTCCATATTCATCCGCGCCGGCTTTCAGGAAGTCGCGCGGCGCCGCGCAGACCGCCCCTTACTGCGACTTGACCTCGCGCCCTGAACCAATTCTTAAGCTGACACGCCACAGAGTAAGCCCTGCCGAACAAGGAAGTTTCTATGCCTGAAACCGTCGTCACTTTGGAAAACGTCGTGAAGCGATATGGAACGTTCACGGCGGTCGATGACCTTTCTTTTTCGGTTGCACGGGGCGAGATTTTTGGATTTCTCGGACCGAACGGGGCCGGCAAGACGACGACGCTGCGGATGATGCTCGACATTATTTCGCCGAGCGCCGGGCGTATCGCGATACTCGGATCGGCATCCGCGATTCCGGTGCGCCATCGTATTGGCTATCTGCCCGAGGAGCGCGGCCTTTACCGCAAGATGAAAGCGGCGCAGACAATCGCCTATTTCGCGCAGCTGCGCGGGATGCCTGCCAAAGCGGCGAAATTGAAGGCGCATGAATTGTTGGAGCGGTTCGGGCTCGGCGAATTCGCCAGGTCGAAAAACGAGGCTTTGTCCAAAGGCATGGCGCAAAAGCTTCAGCTTCTGACGACCATTGCGCACGATCCGGAATTCCTGATCCTCGATGAGCCCTTTTCCGGCCTCGATCCGATCAATCAGCATGTGCTTGAAGAGCTCATCCGTGAGCTGAGGGAGAATGGAAAGACAATTATTTTCTCCACCCATGTCATGCAGCATGCGGAGCGATTGTGCGATCGTTTCCTTATCCTGGCGAAAGGCAGGCGCCGATTTGAAGGGACGCTGACTGAGGCGCGCGCCGTCTTTCCCCCATGCCTTCTATTGCAAACCGCCGATCAGATCTCACCACTTTCTTCAGCTCCCGGTGTTTTGAATATTGCCGAGAAAGAAAGCGGTGACGAAGGCGGGTCTGTTTATGAAGTTGAGCTCGCGCGCGGCGCTGATCCACAACAGGTGTTAAAGGCCGCTTTTGATGCTGGGATACGGTTGAGCCGTTTCGAACACGCGGGCGCGACGCTACATGATATATTTGTTTCGCTTGCGGGAGATGATGCAGAATCTGCAACCGACACTGCCGGTTCGGAGCGTGCGGCATGAGGGAAACACTGTTAATCGCTCTGCGTGAATACAAGCAATATATATTTTCACGCGGGTTCTTATTGTTCCTTATTATGTTCCCACTGGGTATTGTTGGGGGCGGTGCGGCTGTTGGTCTTCTTGAGAAAAATCGGCCAGCACGCACATTTGTAGTTTATGACGAGACGGGCGCCTATACGGATGAAATTGATCGCGAAATTGAACGTAACCATATGAGAGCGGCGATTGCCGCGTGGGACGCCTATCTGGTATTCGCGAGTAACCCTGATGCGCTTGAGCGAAAATTGATCCCGGCGCCTTTTTCACCGTCATCACCCATCATCGGTCGCATTGACGCCTTCAAAGCAGCCGGTGGGTTTGAGGCTGCGCACGATGCGGTTGCGGCTTATTTGAAGAATGGCGCACCAGAATTTACCCCGCCAAAACGTTCGTTTTTTCGCGCTCCGTTGCCGGATGATGTAAACGATTCTGCTTCAATTGCGGAGGTCATGGACCTGCTGCGCCCGTATCTGTTAGATGAACAACGTCTCTATGGTGAGCATACGCAAGCCAGTGGAAAGCTTTTTGCGGCGGTTCTTATTCCGAAAAATTTTGGCGCTGACCCTGACGCTGCCTCCGCCGAATATTGGAGCAGAAACCTCACGGACCCGGCGCTACGCTCGTCGATCTCGCGGGCGCTCGACGCCGCGTTGCAACGTGAAGCGGTGGCGCGTCTGGGGCTTTCTGCGTCTGTACTTGATGATATCTCTGATATCAATGCGCCCATGGGCACATTCCGGCCGGACAAAGCTCCGGGTGAAGCGGAGTTGGGGATCAAAGACCGGATCGAAATGGCGATGCCGGCGGCGCTGACCTATATGCTGCTGATCGTCATATTCGGTGTGGGCAATCTTTTGCTCACCAATACGATTGAAGAACGGTCGAATAAGATCGTCGAGGTGTTGCTCTCGTCTGTAACGGCGGATCAATTGATGCTTGGAAAGCTCATTGGTATTGGCGCTGTGGGGCTTACACTTCCTGCGATCTTCATCATCGGCGGGCTGATTGCATCTTTGGTTGTGGCGAGCGGCAATGAAGTGACCCTCGGTGTCATGGCGGCGTTGTTTTCCTCAAACCTTTTCGGCATTTATCTGTTTTACTTTGTGTGCGCCTATGTGATTTTCGCGATGATCTTTTTAGCGATCGGCGCTGTTTCAAATTCATTGCAGGACGCGCAGTCCTATATGGGCCCGGTGATGTTGCTCGTGTTCGCCCCAACCCCCTTCATGGTGCTTGTTTTTCAAAACCCGAATGGATTGATCGCATCGATCCTGACCTGGATCCCACTGTACACGCCTTATGCGGTGATGCTGCGCGCAGCGTCTGATCCGCCATTGTGGGAGATCGTCGGCGCGACCGCTTTGATGCTTGCTTTTGCGTTTTTCCTGATGCGCGTGATGGGGCGTATTTTCCGCCAGGCGATCCTTCAGGCTTCGCCGCCCAAGGCGCGCGATTTATGGCGCCTCGCGCGGCCAGAAAAAG
>JAJFFW010000018.1 GCA_021776435.1 Parvularculaceae bacterium
CGAAGTGCACGCTGCTCTGGATCCCGGATTGCTCAATTCGCCAACCAAATCAAAGATTTGGGGCAAATTGGCTTCCGGGATGACGGTTCATGGGGATGTGACCTAGGGTTTAGAATTTTTCATCCACAAGGATTCCGGTCCAAGCTCGGCGATGAAGGCCGCGTGAGCGGCTGCCTCGTCTGGCGTTACACGTTGAGGAAGCGGCGCCGGACGCAGCTTGGCGCGTATTTTAGCGTCGCCACGCGCAGCTGCGCGTCCATTCGCATCAGCAAAATCGAGTCCCGCCTGCACACCGCCCGTGAGTTCAATATAAACCGCCGCCAGCAAGCGAGAATCGAGGAGGGCGCCATGCCCCTCGCGGCTTCTTTCATTCGTATCGATTCCAAAACGGGCGCATAAAGCATCCAGACTTGCCGGGGCGCCGGGAAATTTACGGCGCGCCATCAGCATCGTATCTTTGATCGCGTTTTCGAGCGGCCCCAGCCCGGCCGCAGACAGTTCGGCATTCAAAAACGGCAAGTCGAAACCAATACCGTTATGCGCGATCAGCTCCGAATCGCTGACAAAAGCCGTAAACGCAGGCCCGGCAATCGGATCTGCAAATCTAGGTTTGTCTTTTAAAAAAGCCGCGGAAATCCCGTGCACCCGAAAGGCTTCAACAGGCATATCGCGATCGGGATTAACATAACTGTGGAAGGTGCGACCCGTTATGGCGCCCCGGATCAGCTCAACCGCCCCGATCTCAACGATCCGGTGGCCTTCACTAAACTTAAAACCAGTAGTTTCGAGATCGAAAACGATTTGACGCATGAAGGGTTTCTACCCTGCTTCACTGGCAGCACAAGATGTTGTTCAGACGGGGCGCGCCGCCAGTAACGCCTTCACCTTCGCCGCAAGGGGGCTGATAGCGAAAGGCTTTTGAATATACGCAGCGCCTTCAACTTCGCCGAGCTGTTCGCGCACAGCCGTCTCCGCATAGGCCGACATAAACAACACCGCCTTCGGACCCTTTGCGCGCTCACGCGCCTGTGCAATCAGCGTCGGTCCATCCATGATCGGCATCATCACATCCGAAACCACAAGGTCGAACGCGTCGTCATCCGCTTCCAAAATTGCCAGCGCCTCTTCACCGTCCTCAGCCTCCGTAACCTCATACCCACACCGCTCTAACGTGTTGACGACAAACGTTCTGACAGCATCTTCATCTTCAACAACCAGGATGCGCCCGACACCTGTCAGGTCAGCAGCCCCAGCGCCCGTGGGCGTCGCGGGTCGGCGCTGTTCTTCCTCACGACCGTCTGAGACATACGCAGGCAAATAGATCTTGAACGCAGCCCCTCCGCCTTCAGCCGCACCAAGGAATATCTCACCGCCCATCTGACCAATCACACCATGTACGGCTGAAAGTCCGAGGCCGGTTCCTTTGCCGATATCTTTTGTGGTGAAGAACGGATCAAATATCTTGTCCGCAATTTCTTTAGGCACCCCAGGTCCTGTATCTGTCACCTCTATTAAAAGGTGATCGCACTCGGAAAGACCCAGCCGCGTTTCTTTTATCTCGTCAGAAGAGATCGTTTTTGTACGAATCTTTAATGAACCGCCATCCGGGGCCATAGCGTCACGCGCATTCACGGCCAGATTCATAATCGCCGTTTCCAGTTGGTAACGATCGACCTTGATCTCAGGCAGCCCTCTCCCGTTGATCACTTCGAGCTTGACCTTTTCGCCAATGGCGCGGTCCAGGAACCGAGAAAAATCTCGCAAGATCTCGGTGATAGAATGCACTTCGTCCTGCAGTGTTTGTTTGCGCGAATAGGCGAGAAGCTGCTTCGTCAGGTTTGCCGCCCGTTGTGCATTTTCACGAATATAAACCAGTTCCTGATAACTTGGGTCGCCAACCGGATGGCGCAACATCAATAATTCGCAATTACCAAGTACGGCCTGAAGCAGATTATTATAATCATGGGCGACTGTGCCGGCGAGAAGGCCGATCGCTTTGAGTTTCTGGTCTTGAGCGTAGTCCCCTTCCATCATTTTTCGCTCGGTGACATCGACGGAATAGACAAGGGTTCGGCGCGCGCCATAAGAACCACGCCGGCGGCGAACGGGGCGGGCATAGAGCGCAAAAACCCGTTGCCCCGCACCCTCTCCAGCTGTCGCCTCGACAACCCGCGATCCGCCAACTGCGTTGGCGCGGCGTCGAATTTCGGTCGCCAGTTTTTCCAAAACGTCTTGAACAAATACTTTCGAGAGCGGCGTGTTACGCTTGACGCCGCCAAATACGTCCGTAAACGCCTTATTGGCTTCTACTATGCGCGCATCGCGTCCAATTTCTCCATCGATAACCGCAACACCAAATGGCGCCTCTGAGATATCGCCTGAAAGCGACGCCTCCTCTCCACCCTCCTTGGCGTCGCCTAATGTCAGCTCAACGCAAACAAACCCCTCGCCGACACCGCCGCGACGGAATGCGGTAAACACACCCTCGATCGGATCATCATCACGACGACGCACGCGTGCTTTTTGCGGTGTCTGGTCAACTTGCCAGAGCCCGCGCACGATTTCGCCAGTCTCCCCCAGGATGACATCATCGACGTGTTCGACGCCGTCTCGCTCAACCCCTAACGCACGGCGCATTGCGGCGTTAGACCAGGCGATCTGTCCCGACCGTTCAATGGCGCAGACCGGGCGCAAGTAATCAGCATACGCGGCGGCGAGTGTATCGTGATCCTTTTCCTCGACCGGCAGCTCCCGTAACCGCCAGACCACGTACTCGTCTATCTGCGCGATCGGGCGCACAGACACTTCGAAACGGCGACGCGATCCGCCGCTCTGTAATCCGATCCGCTGATAAACAATTTCGTCCGCCGAGGCGGCGCCTTTCGCGGCGCGACATAACCTGAACACTTTGGTCGCTTCGGCGCCCTGCTGGGCGAACAACCGGTCAATGCGCGGCGGCAAACCGGCAGGTCCAATCACATCCGCTTCTCTCGCCAGAGCAAAATATGCGGGATTGGCGTAAGCAACGACGCCGTCGCATCGCGTCACCAGCCTGGCGTCCTGATCAGCGTCCAATACTCGTTCAGCAACGCCGAGCGCTTTTAGCATATCCGAGCCCGCGAGCTGCATCGGTTCAGAGTGGGCATTTCTTTGGGTGTGACGAAAGAACGAAGCTGGCGAAGACAGGCGGAGCGCTCCGCCGACGAATAATACCGTCACGAAAAGGAAAGCGCATCCAGCAAAAAAAAGCCCGGAATCGCCAGAGACGCGCGCCGAAACCATGGTCAAGATGGTTGCAATGCCGACCACCGCGACCCCAGCCCATAAAAGCCAAAAGGAAACCGTCTGCCAGAGGCCGTCTCGGCCAAGACTGCGCTCTTCTACTGATTTTTCACGCCGGACGGCTTCGGCCGCGTCGGCGGCTTTCATCATAGCGACAATATCCCCATTCGAGGCTGGGCGTGACGACTGTTCCCTCACATAGGTTTGCCCATCACGCAGGACGCTGTCAGGATCTTCCTTATCAGCATTCGTTTCACCCGAGCCTGCATTCACCGCCGCCATCGTACCCATCTTTCTCGTGCTCTCTTTATTCCATTCCCGAACGCCCAAACTATGGCGCGCTTTGCCGTCTGGCGCCACCGACAGTTTCCTGTCTTCAGCGTCTCAACGGTTAAGGAATTGTTAATTTCGGTCTGGCGTTATCTAATATTAAACGGCATAACCCCGAAGCGTTTTTGGCGGTTTTATCTCATGATCCGGAAACGATCGGAGAGCTCGAGGAAGACGAGCAATGGTTTTATCAAGCGTCGAAACGCTATTCCCAACAGGAACGACAATATTTCGATGATAATCTGGATCTGTTTTTGATACTGACAAAATCTGAGTGATTCAATAATCCGGTATGCCGTAAAGATAGCTTGTCAAATGCGCTATACATGCCAAACCTGTTTTCTTTCGCACAGAGGACCACGGCAATGGGTAGACAGTGACCAAAAAACTTGGCGTGGTGTTAGGGTCTGGCGCAGCGCGCGGTTGGGCGCATGTGGGCGTCTTACGCGCACTGGAAGACATTGGCATTAAGCCAGATGTTGTCGCCGGATGTTCTGTCGGCGCGCTGGTGGGCGGCGCCTGGCTGATCGGCGCCCTTGACGATTTCGAAGCCTGGGCGCGCGAATTGAAACCGCTTTCCTATCTGAAACGGTTTGATTTAAAAATCGCCCGTGGCGGCTTCGTCGATGCAGAACCGGCCTTCGAGGCGTTTCGTGAATTCGACAAAAACATTGAAGACCTGCCTGTGCGCTTCGCGGCAGCCGCAACCGATCTCGGCACCGGAGAAGAGGTCTGGATCACCGAAGGGTCTGTCCTGGACGCCGCGCGGACATCATCGGCCGTTCCGGTTGTTTTTCACGCCGTACGCCACCAGGATCGTTGGCTTGTCGATGGCGCACTCGCCAATCCGGCGCCTGTTGCACTGGCGCGCCATCTTGGGGCCGATGTGGTGATTTCGGTCGATCTCAATGCTGTTCCGCGCGTGCTGGACCGCTTTAACCCGCAACCGCCGGGCCTCCCCGTGACGCAACCCAGCACAACCTTGCCTGCCGCTCCGGGGCTTTCCGGGGCGGTGACGAAGCTGATCGACGACACAAGGCGCAAGATCAATCAACAGGTCGGCTTTGCACGCGCCCGCATCAACGCTTCACCACAATTGTTTGAAACCGCCTACGCTGCAGCGGATATTTTTCAAATGCACCTGGCGCGGGCCAACGCCAAGATTTGCCCGCCGGATCTTTTATTGCGTCCTGACATGCGCGACGCCTTTCCGACAGCGTTCGATCGCGCCGATGAATTCATTGAAGAAGGCCGCAGAGCTTTACTGGCCGAACGCGCCACGATCGAAGCTCTGCTCAGCGATTGAAAACAGTTTTCTGAAGAACCCTTAGAATAATCCGAGAAATTTCTTTCTCTTCTTGAGGCTGGAAAGTTCGCGCCCAGCATTGGTGGACATGAAGCTCACATAATCGATCGTCGGGCGCTCTACCCGCGCTTCCGTCGACTTCAGCCCACGCACAAGACTTTCCATTGAGGCGGGCGCAGCGTCAAATTCTGCCAACGCAGCCGATTGGGCGCCAGCATTGTACGATTTTCGCTTGCCCCGTTTTTGCGACTGCCCGGCTTCTGTTTCCGCCAGACGGCTCTTGAGCGCTTCAAACGCCTTTTTAGCCGGCGCTTCAAAGTTTTCCGGCAGAAATTGCTCGTCTTCTGCGCGCCAGTCTCGACGGTGCGGAACAGCAATATTCTCGACCCCGCGACCGCTTAACCGGCGGGTGGTTTTCTCCTCAAAGCCAGCCCAGATCTGTTTCAATCGATCAGTCATCGTTTTTCTCCAACCCAGCTTTTAAAACTCCGGCTTTTCTTTTTTCCACTCAAGCCCGCCATTCCGCGTGATCACAGCAACATCAATCGGGCCGCCAACGGTTTCAATCGAATGCATGACCTTTTGCTGGAAGGAATTCAGCTTGATCAGCGAAGAGGCCGTCTCGCCCAACTCTTTCTTGGGGAGAACGCCGACGGCGCGGAAAATTGGCCGCGTGTGAACCGCATACTGATAACTATCGACCGACCTGAAGAATTCACGCAGCGCAAAGCTCAGATTGTTCTCGCTATAATCCTGAAAAAGCTCCTGACGTTGCGTATCATTGAGGTTTGGCGCCCGTGAGATGACATCGGTAACCAGATTAAGTGAAAGCTTCAGCGTCTCTCCAAACATGAACATGCGCAGATACGGATCCACGCCAGTCAGGAATGTCCGGATCATTCGGTCCTGCGCGAAGGGTTGGATCACCGGCGCCCCATCCGACGCCATATCGACACCACGGTCCTGCTTACGTTTTAAAATACCCAGCACCACGCTTGATGTCAGATAAGACCGCATCGATGGGAATTTATCTCGGGCGCCAAAACCGGCGAAGACTACGCCCGTATAATGTTCGAAAAACGCATCCTTGGTGACCGCAAAAACAGCGATGTCGAACAGGCGCTCGCGCGTCGCCTCGGATACGCTCAAGGATGAGTGCTCCATTTTCAGAGACGCCGTAAGGCTTTCGGTTAACTGGGCAATCTCACCGGCGTATCGTCGGCGCAATTGTTCGCCCATGCCTTGCGGAAAACAGGTAAGATCGCCACGCGGACTATCATCAGGATTACGTTGATAATCCGCGTGGAGCTGACCGACCACAAATTCAAAAATTGCCGAAACATGATCGCGCAAACGACCAGCATTTGTTTCCTGGAACTTTGAAATTTGTTGATCAAAATCATCTGCAATGACACTAAAAACCACCGCAACGTGCTTGAAGAATTCGGTGTCCTGGTGGTCCGCGGGGAACAGATCGGGATTCCCCGACAGAAATTCCATGAAGTCTTCGGCATAAGCCTCAATCGTTTCAAGGCTGCGTCCGCGTGATTGTTCTCTATAAAGAGAAATTACGGTTTCCCACGGCGTCGACATGATCTCGGCGTTATTATAGATCATGACAGCGACCGGTTGTCCGTCTGATAGCGGAAACAGCTTATCGACAGATTGGTAGGTCTTCAGATATTGCGGCCCCGAGATGGTGACAGCGCTATCCGCCGCCATCGCCACAGCCTGACGGTTCATCAACACGACTTCGGAGGTCATCGGCCCCTCTTTTTTCCATACCCCACACCGCCCCTACGAGCGGCCAGGGGATGTTAGCGGGAAAACCTGCATATTGAAACGGCGGAACGACGATGGGGGCCAAAACGCTTCGAAATGTGGATTTTGGACCTCACCCGTCCCTCGCGAAAGTGTGCGCGGTTTGCGATGAGGTGTTATTCGGTTTTTCGGGGTGAGGCGGCTAGTTTAGGGGCGAAAAATACGAAAGGCTAAATAAGGAGCAGCGTGATGACGGGATTGGTTGAATTTCTAGGTGTCAGCGGCGTTCTGGTTTTAAGTTTTCTTGGCGCCCTGATGGCCCTGACAAGCGTTTTTTTAGTCAATTTAATGCTCTGCCGGGCCAGAACAGCGCCTGACGAGCGAGGCAATTGTACGACCAGACATTAGCGTTAATTTCCGCTAACGAAGGCCTCAAAAACTTTAAACGTTTTTTATGAAAATTTAGTCGTAATTGGCCCTGTCGCAAGGAAAGAGCCGATCATGGAAATATTCAGCCCCAGCTACCTGTTACTCCTTGGGTTTATTGCCAGCGTTACGGCGCTCACAACGATATATCTTATCCAAAAGGGCGTCAGCCAGTTGCTTGCGGAAGCCGAGAACCACGCTCAGCCCCCGCACCGTAAGCGGATGCATTAAAACCCAATGCAGAACGCATTTGCCCAATCGCTTCAAGCTTAGAATTCAATGCGGTCCAGTCGTCACCATCTGCAATCCGGTCCCAGATCGCCTCCACCTCATCGATCAACATAGTGCAAGGCGCCGGGTTCTTGAAATACGCATGGCCCAGGCGTTCGGGCGCCGATGGCTCAAAACCCATCAGCTGCGAGCGTAGTTTCGAAAATACTGGCTCGTCATAACACGACGCTATCGGGCTGGCGCTGGCCCTCTGTTCGGATTCGCGCCCGCAAAACCAATCGAAAAAGACCCGCTCAAAAGGCGCACGGCTTTCCGCCATCCACCGTAGAAAGTCGATTACGAATTCAAAATCACCCGTATCAGTAGGGGCCGTTGGTGTGCGCAAAAGGCCCAGGCGCGCAAAAAAGGCATCCGCCATCGCCTCCGGGTAGGTCGTGGAGAAAACCTGAAGGGCGTCATTGAGCGCGCCTTCCGGAGCGACAAATGTCAAGGCGCCGCCAAGACGAGCGAGGTTCCAGGCCGCCGCCTCCGCCTGCCGGCCAAAGGCGTAAATCCCGTTTTCATCAAAATACGCCGCCGTTAAGGACGGGTCGGCAATGGGGGCAAATCGCCATGGCCCATAATCGAAGCTCTCGCCCGTGACATTCATATTGTCCGTATTCAACACACCGTGCACGAACCCGGCCGCCATCCAACCCGATGCAAGGCGCGCGGTGCGTTGCACAACTCTACGGAAAAGCGCGACTGTTTTCTCTGGATGCGGAAGGCCAGCAAGGTCAGGGTCGAACTGATCGACACAATAATCGACAAGGTGTTTGATCGCCGCCGGATTTTTTTCGAATGCCAACCGCTGAAACACGCCAAAGCGCACATGGCTGTGACCCAGCCTGACCAATACCGAAGATCGCGTCGGCGAGGGTTCGTCATGACGCATTAATTCTTCGCCGGTCTCGATCAGGCTGAATGTCTTTGATGTATAAACGCCAAGCGCTTCCAGCATTTCCGTCGCAAGCAACTCTCGCACACCGCCTTTCAGCGTCAGCCTGCCATCGCCGAAACGCGAATAGGGCGTCTGGCCGGAACCCTTGGTCGAAAGGTCCAAAAGCCGCCCGCCCTTCTCCCTCGCCCCGTCGCGCAATTGCGCGAACAAGAACCCCCGCCCATCGCCAATGTCGGGATTGTAAACGCGAAACTGATGCCCGTGATAGCGTAAAGCCAAAGGCTGCTCCAGGTTGTCCGTAAGCGGATGAAACAGGCCAAAGTGATCTGTCCATTCCGCGTCGGTAAGCGCATCGAGCCCAACACGCGCCGCCCAGCGCTGATTGCGGTAACGCAGGACATGTTTGGGAAACGCCGCCGGTTCGACCGGGTCATAAAACGGCGCGCCGGTTTCTCCGCCGAGGGTGAGGATTTGCGGATCCGGCCTGTATCTCGCTTTGCTCTTCGTATTCTCGGCCATCGCGTTCCTTATGGGCTGATGCGCCAACGCATATCACACAAGACATCTGGCAGACCTTTCCAAGGGTCAAGGAAAAGGCTCATAGTCCGCACGCAATAAATGAGGGGTTCTCCATGCAGAAATTATTGATCGCCGCTGGCTTCGGGGTCGCGGCGCCGTTCGTTGCGCCGCTTGGCACCATGGCCGGTGATTTCGGCGAGGCCAAGCCGCGCCGGCCGATTGCCACCTATTCGATCGTCGCAAGAGACGCCGCCAGTGGCGAAATGGGGGCGGCTGTTCAGTCTCACTGGTTTTCGGTTGGCGCGCGCGTTCCCCATGCAAAGGCTGGGGTCGGCGCCGTCGTCACCCAATCCTTCACTGAAGTCTCCTATGGCCCGCTCGGCCTTGCCGCGATGGAGCAGGGAACCCCGGCCGGTAAGGCGCTCGCAAATCTCATCGCCAAAGATCAAAACGAGAATGTCCGCCAGGTCGGCTTTGTCGACGCCAAGGGGCGCGCGGCTGGCCATACCGGCGCGAAAGCGATTGCCAATGCCTGCGATCTCCAGGGCGACGGCTATTCAGTGCAAGCCAATATTATGGAAAACGATACGGTCTGCACCACCATGGCCGCTGCCTTTGAGGGGGCGCAAGGCGACCTCTCCGAGCGGCTGATGTCAGCGCTTGAAGCCGCTCAGAGCGAAGGCGGCGATATCAGGGGCAAACAGTCTGCAGCAATGGTTGTCGTTTCGGGTGAGAAACAAGATCATCCGTGGCAAGGCCGGTTGGTTGATTTACGCGTTGAGGATAACCCTGAACCCTTAAAAGAGCTGCGCCGCCTCATCGTCTTGAACCGCGCTTATAATCTGATGGACGAAGGCGACGGGCTGGTCACCGCCGGGGATATGGACGGCGCCAACCGGGCTTATTCAGCCGCCGCCGAGCTTGCCCCCGGCAATCACGAGATGATTTTCTGGCGCGCCGTGACGCTCGCCTCTGTCGGCGACGTCGAGGCTGCCCTGTCGTTCTTTAAGGTCGCGTTCGACGCCTGGCCGCTTTGGCGAGAGCTTGTGCCGCGCCTGGTCGTGGCCGGCATCCTGCCTGATGACCCAAAACTGATCGAGACCATTTTGGCTGTGGAATAGGTGTGATGCACGGCGCGCTGATCGGGGCGGACGATTTCTTTGGCCTTTCGGCCATCCTGTTCGCCGTCGCCGCCTTTGCTTTCTGGGCCGATACAAAACGCTGGGGCAGTCGCATTTCCGGCGTTGTCCTCGCCATTTTATTGGCCATGGGATTATCGAATCTGCGCGTTATCCCGACCGCGGCGCCGCTTTACGACGATATTCTCAAATACATTATCCCGTTCGCGATTCCGCTTCTCCTGTTCAAAGCGAACCTGCACCGCATTGTCAAAGAATCAGGTCGTATGCTGATTATTTTCGGAGTCGCCGTCGCCGGAACGATTCTCGGCGTCGTGATCGGCCTGGCGTTCATGGATTTCGGGGCCGACACGCCGTCTTTCGCCGGCATGTTTTCGGCAACCTATATCGGCGGCTCGCTCAATTTTTATTCGGTCGAAGCGGCGCGTCCGCTGAGCGATCCTTCGCTGATGGCGGCGAGCGTCGCCGCCGACGCTTTCGTCGGCACGATCTTCATCATCGCCGTCGTCGGCGCACCGTCGCTGCCTTTCATGCGCAAATGGATCCCCTCACCGATCATGGACGCAGCGGAGAACGCAGGATCAGCAGCACATGTAGGCGGCGGCGCCCGTCCCGTGATCGACCTCGTCCACATGTCGGGGGCGATGGCGCTGTCGCTGGCCCTTTGTGCGGTCGGCTTTGGGCTGGCGAACGCCCTCGGCGCGCCGGCCTATGCGATTCTCATCATCACCGCCCTGGCGCTCGTCGTCGCCAATCTTTTTCCAAAACGAATGACAGCGCTCAGCGGTGATATGGAGATCGGCATGATTGCGATCTATGTCTTTCTCGCGGTCATTGGCGCGGCGTCGGATTTGAGAGCGATGGTGGCCTCCGCCCTGCCGCTTGTGGCCTTTGCCCTGATCATCATCACCGTACATCTGGCTGTTGTTTTTTCTGTCGGCAAATTGCTGAAATTCGATCTCGCCGAAATTGTCGTCGCCTCAAACGCCTGCGGCGGCGGCGTTGCGACAGCGACCCCGCTCGCCGCCGGGCGCGGCTGGAGTGATTTGGTCACGCCGGCGATCCTGTGCGGCACGCTTGGAAATGCGACCGCCACCTTTATCGGCGTCGCCCTTATGCGCCTTTACGCGTGAGGCGCGCCGTCACGCTGGCGTCTGTCGGTGATCTTGAGGCGGCGCTGCCCTTCTTCAGGGTCGCATTCGACGCCTGGCCGCTTTGGCGAGAGCTGGCGCCACGCCTGACCGTTGCAGGCATCCTGCCTGATGAGCCAGCGCTCATCGCGATCCTCTTGGCGGTGGAATGAGTCACAAATCCTCCCAATTCCGCCATTCGTCGTTGCATCGAGCCGCTCCACGTCTATCTTATTAACGAGAGTTCGGAAGAGGGGTCATTATGTCTAAAACGAGTCGATCAGGCATTCTGGGTATTGTGTTCGCCTTTGGCGCGGCGTTATTCGCGCTCGGGGCCGGCGCCCAGAATGACTCCCAGAACGAGCCGAAAAATAGCGAAAGCCGGGAAGGCGTCATCCTCACCCTCAATGGCGCGGTAACCCCCCCATCGGCGCAATATCTACGGCGCGAGATCGAGGAAGCCTCGATCGCCGGCATGGAACTGGTGATCATCGAAATCGACACCCCCGGCGGGCTGGTCGATTCCATGAAAACGATCATCAAGGCGATCCTCGCCTCTGACACGCCGGTGGTCACTTATGTCTCGCCGCAAGGTGCGCGTTCCGCGAGCGCCGGCCTGTACATCATGTATGGCGCACATGTTTCGGCCATGGCGCCCTCGACCAATACCGGCGCGGCGACCCCGGTCGAAATCGGCGGCGGCGCACCGCCGCCCGAGGACAATCCATTCGAGGGCGAAAAACCCGTAGAAAAACCCAAACCGGACGTAAGCGCGGATTCTGAATCCGATGACAACGAAACCGACGTCGAGAAATCCGACGAAGGGGTTCGTGAAAACACGACACCCCCGCTCAGCAGCGATGCGGCGTTGCGCAAAAAAATTATCAATGATTCTGTCGCCTATATCCGGGCGCTCGCCGAAGAGCGCGGGCGAAACGCTGACTGGGCCGAAAGCGCGGTGCGTGACGCCGTCTCCGTTACGTCACGAGAGGCGCTTGAGCTCAACGTCATCGATCTGATTGCGGATGATATTGACGATCTTCTCAGCCAGATCGACGGCCGCACAGTTCAGACAGTTAGCGGAGAGAAAACGCTACAAACGGCAAACCTGAAATTGACCCGTATCGAACCGACCCTGGTTGAGAAAATTCTAGGCTTTATTGCAGACCCCAATGTCGCCGTCATTTTGATGTCGCTGGCGACCACGGGCATCATCATTGAGATGTGGAATCCGGGCTCGATCTTTCCAGGCGCGCTCGGGCTTATCAGCCTTATTCTTGGGCTCTACGCGTTTCAGGTCCTGCCCTATAACTGGCTGCCGGCTGCTTTGATGGGTGTCGGCGTCATCTTGATGGTGATCGAGGCCTATACGCCCACCTTCGGACTGGCCGGGCTGTCGGGGCTGGTGATCTTCGGGGTCGGCATGTATTTTCTATTTCCAGAAGGGTTCCGCGTTTCGTCTTCGGTGATTGTCACCGTGCTGGGGCTTGCCGGCGGGCTGCTGGGGCTTGTCCTCATCGCCGTCGTCGGCTCGCGCAGTCACGGACCGCTGATCGGCGGCGACGCCATTAAGCGGCGCGAAGGCGTCGTTGACGAGTGGGATGGCAAGGAGGGCCATGTTATTGTCGAGGGCGAACGCTGGCGCGCGCGTTCCGAGAAACCATTATCGTCGGGCGACAAAGTTAAAGTCGTCGATATCGAAGGCCTCGTCCTGGTGGTGCGACAGGCAAAAGCAGGCGGATTGCTGGGCGGTCTCACCCCTGAGCGGGCATGAACGGCATGGGGCCTATGGACGAAATTCTCGGCGCAGTGAATTGGACGGATGTCGCCATCGTTGCTGGCGTGATAATCGCAGTCTGCCTCGCCGTCTTGTATTTCGCGGTTCAAACGCAGCATGATCGCGACAGTCGTCACCAGATTGGCGGCAACCTGAAAAGAGAGCGTGCTGTGGTGACAGAATGGGCGGGCACGGAAGGGTATATCCATATCGGCGGCGAGCTGTGGCGCGCCGCGTCACAAGATGCTCTCTCTCCCGGTGACAAGGTAACGGTGGTCCACGCTGACGGACTAATGCTAGAAGTGCGTAAAGTATAAGCGCGGACGGCGCATAAATTATTTTAACAGACAAAGAGGAGAGGCGACATGCCGCCAATTGGCTTTCTGGGAATTCTGGCGTTTCTGGTCATTTTCATTCTGACCAATGTCATCAAGATCCTCAAAGAATATGAGAAGGGCGTGGTCTTCACCCTCGGCCGGGTCGGCCGCAAAGCGGCTGGGCCAGGCCTGGTCATTCTGATCCCCGCCGTTCAGGTCATGCGCAAGATCGACATGCGCACGCTCGTTCACGACGTGCCGACCCAGGACGTGATTTCACAAGACAACGTCTCGGTGAAGGTGAATGCGGTGCTCTACTACCGGGTCGTCGATGCGGTGCGGGCCGTGGTGCAGGTCGAGAATTATATGGCCGCGACCAGCCAGCTCGCCCAGACGACCCTGCGCTCGGTCCTCGGCAAGCACGATCTCGACGAAATGCTGCAAGAGCGAGATAAGCTCAACAAGGACATTCAGGAAATCCTCGATTTGCAGACCGAGGCGTGGGGCATCAAGGTCTCGAATGTCGAGATCAAGCATGTCGATGTCGATCAGTCGATGATCCGCGCCATCGCAAGACAGGCCGAAGCCGAACGCGAGCGGCGCTCAAAAATCATTCTCGCTGAGGGTGAGCAACAAGCGGCGGCCAAGCTGGCCGAAGCGGCAACAATCCTCGCCACCTCGCCGGGGGCCATGGAGTTGCGCTACCTCAACTCGCTGCAGGACATCGCCGGTGATCGCACCAATACCATCGTCTTCCCATTCTCGATGGAGGACCTGACCCGGCGCCTGCGTGGAGACTAAACAGCTCTAAAGATGAATGTGTGGATATAGAGAAAATATAGCCGAACCATCCCGGCCAGCGACGATGCGCCATCCATCTTGGCTTTCGCCGATGAGTTATGTCGAATCCGGACCTCACTTCGCGCCCAAAAGGCAGGTGGTTAATGAAATTTGCATGGAACCAGTCCGAAGTAACGATGGAGTGATGGGGTCCACGATCGCCTCGCGCACGATACCGCTAAATACACGGACTTTTTGCAGCTTTCATCTCTTCCTGTTGAGATGAATGTTGAATTGTTGCAACAGCTCCGCAACGATTTCAGTTCGAGGGGGTTTTAGGGCCGAAATCGTCTGTTTTGAGTGTCAGCCTGACTGGTGTGCACTCCCCAGTGTGCTTACGCTGCAAAGGAAGAGATGATGTAAAGCGAGGCCGGGGGATCAAACCCCATGCCCAGTCCGGGAGGAATATATGAATACTCGCCTTTTAGCGAAGGCTTCCGCCTTTGCGCTCGCCGTCGCGATTGCTGCGCCGGCCACCGCCTTTGCGCAGGCATCGGACGACGACGATGATGTCATCATCGTTACCGGATCGTTCATCAAGAAGAAGAGCCAGGCTGACCTCCCGTCGCCGCTGCAAACGATCGGTGCGGCCGACATTGACGATATTGGCGCTCAAAACATTGCTGATATCACGCAGACATTGACGATCAACACCGGCGCGCAAAACAACCCGGACGCGTTCACACAAAACGCCACGACGGGCACATCCAATATTAACCTGCGTGGGCTCGGCGTCGGTTCAACACTCGTGCTTTTGAACGGTAAGCGCCAAGTCTTATCCGGCGCCCCAACCAATGACGGCATTAACTTTGTCGACACCAGCTCGCTTGTTCCGCTCATCGCCGTTGATCGGGTTGAGATTTTGAAAGACGGCGCTTCAGCGCTTTACGGGTCAGACGCCGTTGCGGGCGTTGTCAATTTCATCACACGTGAAAATTACGACGGCATAATGTTCTCCGGCGACTACACCAGTCATCAAAGCCGGGGAGATTATGACGAATTTAATATTCAAGGCCTGATGGGAAAAGATTTTGGCCGCGGTTCGGTCATGCTGGCGGCGAGTTACTTAGAGCGCACGGCGTTGACAACCGGGGAACGTCGATTATCGCGACCTCAAGACGACACCTCCGCTCTCGGCAATCCAGGCGCCTTCTTCACAACCGCAACCGGTTCGCCCGTTCCGGGCGTGCCAGCGGGAACACCCTTAGTCGATCCAGGTTGCGCGAGTGCTGGCGGCTTCCCGCTTCAGGCGAGCGCCACTGCACCGCCGCCTTCATCCGGCATTGGGTTTTGCGGCTTCGATTTCGGTGAATTCTTCAACCTTGTTCCAGAAGAAAGCCGCTTTGTGGGCATGGCTCGGGCCGAGTTCGATGTGACCGACTCCATCCAATGGAAGGCTGAGTTCTCATACGCTGATAATGACGCCATCCGTGGCAACTCGCCGACCTTCCCATTCCTACAATTGGGTAGCGCTGTGATTCCTGGAGCAAATGTCGGCCCGTTCCCGGCCGCCGCACTGGGCCTCGCGCCTAATCCGTTCAATTTTTTCCCTGGTGATCCGACGCTCGTCTTCTTCGGCCGCGCCAGTGGCAATGGCGGCACGGTTTCGCCGAACTCTACGGAATCTGAAACCTGGCGCGTATCGACCAGTCTTGGCGGTGACATTGGCACTGGCTCCTGGGAAATCGCATTTACCAAAGGCGATAATGAGTTCGTGGTTGCAACAGAAGATACCGTAACTGATCGCTTCCAATGCGGGCTGACAGGGTTCCGGTCGGTGCCTGCACTCCCTGGTTTGACTGGCGGCACGAACTGTACAGCGTCCAATCCGGACCTGACCACGGGTGGTCTTTCCATTCCGGCCATCGGCACGTTTTTCAATCCATTCTCGACGTCCCTATCGGTCGCACCAAATGATCCGGGGCTGTTTGACTTCATTATAGACACGCAAGTGCGTAAATTTGAGTCAGACATGACCGTCGTTGAGGGCTTCATTTCGCAAGAGCTCTTCAATCTTCCCGCGGGTCCGGTCAGCATCGCTGTCGGCGCGCAATACCGTGACAATGATCTGAAACAGACCGTCGATGAACTTTCTGCAAACGACGCCTTCGCTTTCCTGGTCGGCGGTCGCAACTTTAGCGGCTCGCAAGATGTTTACGCCTTCTTTGGCGAAGTGTCTGTCCCGCTCACCACGTGGGCCGATCTACAGGTCGCCGTTCGTCATGAACGTTATGGGGACGATGAAGGCGGGAATACGACTGATCCCAAGGTCGCCTTATTGGTGCGTCCATCAGACTCAATCTCGTTGCGGGGATCTTTCTCGACATCGTTCCGGGCGCCGTCGGTGTTCCAGCAATTCGGTGAGAGCACGACACTTCAGCAGGTCACAGATCCATTGAACAGCACTGCGTTTGTCGCCGTGCGGACCTTGGCGCCAGTAGGCGGCTCGCGTCCAATTAAGCCGGAAGAATCTGACGAGTTCAATTTCGGCGCCACCTGGCGGCCCCTAGAGGGTTTGCAATTCGATGTTGATTATTTCAATTTCGATTTCACAAACGTCATTATTCAGACAAACCCGCAGGCGATCTTAAACGCCAACCCAAATGATCCTGCGGTAATCAGGGCGCCCTCTGCGGGTGGCAATGGCCCAGTCCTGCAGATCAACAATGATTTTGTGAACGCATCATCTGTTGAGACGGCAGGGATCGACTTCAGCGTTCAATATGCGATCGTCACGGATTTCGGGGTGTTTTCACCATCCTTTAACGGCACCCTTATCACGAATTACGATCTGGTTGATCCACAGGCTGGCGCCGTCGATGGTAAAGGCATCAGGAACTTCACGAACTTTGGATCGCCGACGCCGGAACTGCGTTTTAATGCAGGGCTTGGCTGGCAAAACGGGGCCCATTCGGCAAATGTCTTTGTCCGTCATATCGGCAGCTACGACGACGATCAAAATAGCCTCCGCGAGATCGATAGCGACACCCGCCTCGATGTCCAGTACTCGCTGGCGATCAACGAATACCTTCATCGTGACAAACTCGCCTCGATCACCATCGGCGCCAGAAACATAACCGGTGAAAAGCCGCCTCAAGTGTTCACCAATGGCGGTTTCGACAGTCGGGTTGCCGATCCGCGAGGAGCTTTGCTCTATTTCGGGGTCGATCTTGAGCTCTAAACTCGGCTAAATTCGAGAAAAAGGGCCCCCGCAGTTGTTCGCTGCGGGGGCTTTTTCTTTGCGGCCAGACAGGTCAAAAGACGGTTATGAACACCCCTGAGCCAACCCATTCAGACCCCCACACCATCATTCTCGACGCCCGCGGCTGGCGCTGCCCGATGCCGGTGATCCGGATGGAGGCGGCGCTGCGCCGTCTCACCTCCGGCAAGCGGCTCAAAATCATCGCCGACGACCCGGTGGCGGCGGTCGATATTCCCCATTTTTGCCGTCTCGGCGGGCATGAGGCCGAGCGCCTGCCTGACCAAGCCGGGGCCTGCGTCTTTCTTGTCACGCGCGGCTAAATAAGCGGTTTTGCCGCCTTTCGTGAAGGCTGGGCCGCCATTTACGCCAGCCCTCGCATTTTCTTTCCATTGGCAATAAGGTTAATCTGGAGGCGCGCGCCTGAGCGTGCTTAAATGTCGACAGTTCAGGCGGTTTTAGGTGCGTCTAGGCGAGGGGAGTCTGGGGTTATGGGAAAAGGGAACATGAAATCAGCTTGCGGTTTACGGCGCTTACTCGGCGTTGCCGTAGTGTCAGCGCTGGCGTTTACATTCATTGGTCCGGCCAACGCCACATATGAACAAGGGTTGGAGGCTTATAAAAAGGGCCAATACGAGCAGGCCATTGACCTCTGGACTCGTTTTGCCATTGCTGGCGATGTCAGATCCAAAAATGTTCTTGGCGACGTTTATTCAAACAAGATCCTTGAGGTTAAGGGGGGGGCCCCCGACCCCGGCGAAGAACGGCGCCCTGAATACGTCAAGGCGTTGCTCTGGTACACGCTCGCCGCCTATCACGATTTTCTCGCCTATCAGCAACCAACCACAGATGAAGTGAATGCACGCATTCTGGCGGGAATACGCCTGCCTGAAGTTCGCTACAGGATGACTGAGCGTGAGGTTAAACAAGCCGAAGCGCTGGTGGTGCAGACCCTTGAATCCGGCAGCGGCTATGACCTTTATCGCCTCGGCGACATGTATCAAAAGGGCGCCGGCATTGGCAAAAACAACGTTAAGGCGATGACGATGTACGTGCTGGCTAAGAGGCGTAACGTCGAAGAAGCCAGCGCCGCTTTCAATATTCTTCAAGAGCTGATGTCACAGAGCGACATTGATCACGCCACGCAGGACGCGTTAAAATGGCTTCCCCCATTACCTCCTGAATTTAATCAGACACCGCCCGAAACGGCGAAACTCGCGGCGCTTAAAAAAGAACTCGAAGCCCTCAAACTGGAAGACGCCCTTGAGGCTGTTTCCGATATTGACGTGGAGCTTATTCAGCGTGCGCTCAATGCGCTCGGGTTCCGGGCCGGCGCTGTCGACAATAATATGGGCGAAACCACCCGCGCCGCCATCAAGCGATTCCAATTCTCAACGGTCGCACGCAACACCAAGCTGACCGCGGAACAGAAGGCCGCCGTTCAAACCGGGGTCCTGTCGCCAACCCAGACAGCGCTTTTGTTCAAAGAGGCTGCGAGCTCAGGACATCCAATGTCACAATATGTCTACGGCATTATGCATGTTCGTGGAATCGGCGTGAAACAGGATGGTAAAATGGCAGTTACCCATCTTAAAGACGCGGCAGATGCAAACCTCGCGATCGCCCATTATGCTCTCGGCGTAATTTATCGCGGCGGCACGACGGGCCTGAACGAAGTCGCGCCCGACAGGGTTTTGGCGGCGCGCTATTTCGCCCGGGCATCCGTTCTTGGATACGGGCCGGCAACCAAGGCGCTTGAGGAACTTGATCTCGAAGCGCCACGCGATAATCAGTAGTGGGAGGGGTATCGATGAAACGCGCATTGACAATCTTCGCCGCCTGCGGAGCATGTGTTGTGGCGACAGCTGGCATCGCTTCCGCACAACAGTCTCTCGGCGGCTTTCCAATTCACGAGCCTGGCGTACGCGTGGCTCCGGGGGATTCAACAACCGCCAAGGGCAAGGGACAAGCGCAAATCGTCGTCGACGCCTATGGCAGCGGTCCCTACAAAACAATTTCCATGGCGTTGAAAGATGTCGCGGAAGGCGGCGTCATTTATGTCATGCATGGCGTTTATGAAGAAAGCATCACGCTTGAAAAGTCGGTGTTTATCCAGGGCGACCGTGGCCCAGGACCAGGTGTAGAAATCAAGCCCGGCATCGGTCAGCCTTGTCTCAATTTCTCACCAAAGACGGCGACCGCGCATGCCGTTGTCTCCAATGTTAGTCTTGCATCGAGAGTGCGCTCCACGGCATCGAGCTGTGTCGATATTCAGCAGGGTGTTTTCACTCTTAAAGAGAGCAATGTGTATGGGTCAGGCACCCAACCGGCGATCCGGATTTCCGGCGGCACGGTCATGCTCGAAAAAAACACCATTAATGGCGGCACGAAAGGGGTGTTGCTGCAACAAAGTCATTCTCTAGCGCAAACCTTTGTGATCGATAACGAGATTGCGTTGAATGAAATCGGCGTCGATATTTCTGACCGCAGCCTCGGTGACGTGTTCCTGGCTGGTAATCGAATTTCTGATAACCGGAGCGAAGGCATTCGGTCTTTCGGTCACGGCGGCGCAACCTTCATTGGCAACAAGATCAATAATAATGACGGCGCCGGGATCGTTCTTGACCGTCATGCAAAGTTGTCGCTGGTTCGCTACAATGAAATTACGCAAAACCTGGGCGATGGGTTGGCCGCGCCCTTCGGTTCAAACGGATTTATCGAGCACAACAAAATTATGTTCAACGATGGCAAGGCGCTCGCCTTAGCCAAAGGCGACAAGCCCGAACTCTACAGCAATGAAATTCGGTGTAATAAAGGTGATCGCAGAGGCAAACGAAAAGAGAAACGCTGCGGGAAATAAACCCTGACTCCACCTTTTGAAGTTTCAATCAACGCCCCCTCGCGGGGCGTTGTTTTTTGCGCACAGCGTACACGCCGACAGCGAAGAGGCGCATCCGGCCTGAGATTTATGGCCGTTAGGTAAGTGGTGCCCCCCGCCGGAATCGAACCGGCACTCCCGAAAGAACGGGATTTTGAATCCCGCGCGTCTACCAGTTCCGCCAGAGGGGCCAGGAAAGGCTGGCGCATGTTAGGCGCCGCCGGTCTGCGGTCAAGGCGCAACTTCGATCTCATTTGCGATGAGCCGTTTGATGGTCACTGAAGCGCCGCCAGAAACGCTCAATTAAAAGCAAAAATGCCATAAGCAGCGCCTGACCTTCGATACAAATTGCGGTATTCAACTCTACCCCCCGACGCCGGCCACCCGAAATGACAACCACAAAGCCCATGCACAAAACCGCCTCTAAAAACACCGGCGCTCCAATGCGCGGCGCAACGCGTCTGCTCCACGATATCCTTGATGACCTTGAGGGCGGCCAACCCGCATCGGCGCAATCCGAAAAGCCGGATGCGACGCTCGGCGGTGTGCTCGACCGAATGGATGAGCGTGGTTTTGGCGTATTGCTGCTGCTCTTGGCGCTGCCCTGTTGTCTCCCGTTTGTTTACGTGCTGCCACAAATCGTAGCGCTACCCATGCTGGCGCTCTGCGCTCAACTTGCCGCAGGCCGCACCCACCCATGGCTGCCGGCCCAATTCCGAAACCGAACCTTATCCATTGCCCAATTCCGCAATGTGGTCACGCGTGGCTCGAAATATGGGGGTTGGATTGAGCGGCTGGCCCGCCCCCGGTTTAAACCCGTAACCGGACATCTCGGTGGAAGATTGGTAGGGCTATTGTTACTTATTCCCTCCGCATCCATTCTTGTTCCGCTGCCATCGACAAACACAACGCCAGGCATCGGTGTCGCGATCGTTGCTCTCGGAATGATTGAGCGCGACGGTCTGCTGGTTGTGTTGGGTCTTCTGATCGGTATTGCCTGGGTGGCGTTATTGATATTCTTAGGTGCGGAGGCGGTTCAGTTCATCAAAGACTGGCTGACCACCAGCCTGTGACATTCCGCCCGTCGCCGTTCAATCGTATTCTGGCTATCATGAAGGCTATGATAGCCATTTTTCATCGTCTTTCCCCCGTCGAGCGCGCCCTCATGGTCGCCACGATCATGAGTGCCGGGCTCTTGCTCGGCGCTCATATTTTTGAGTGGCTCGGCTACGCCCCTTGCGAGCTGTGTCTCGACCAGCGAGAGGCGCACTGGACAGCGCTCGGAATTGCGGCTGCGGGATTATTTGCGGTCTGGGTCATCAAGGCGCCCATCGCCGCCGCCGCCGCTGTCGGCGCGGTCGCCCTTGTTTACGCGGTCAGCACGGGCCTCGCCTTTTATCACACCGGCGTTGAATATCATTTCTGGCCAGGACCACAGAGTTGTGCAAGCAGCAGCGCCGGTCTTGATGTTCAAGCAATGGCGGCGGCGTTGAGCGAAAAAGTTTCGCCCCCAAGCTGTGATGCGCCAGCCTGGCGGATGTTCGGTATTTCAATGGCGGGGTATAATATGCTACTTTCAGCCGGGCTCTTTACGCTGACTTTCTCCGCTGCTTTGGGCGCCGCCCGGCAGTCCCGCCATGATCGCTTCCTCACCCATTGAGAGACCGATTGATGACCGTCTCTGACGAAATTGATGTTCCCTTAAATACGCCAGGGCCACGCACAAAACGGATCGCAGAAATGCTCCGCGTTGATCATGCGGGGGAATATGGCGCCGTTCAGATCTATCGGGGTCAGCGCGCTGTCTTTGACGCGCTTCCCGAAAAGGCGCGCACATCAGCGTTGCTGAAAGAGATGGAAGAAGGGGAAGCGGTCCATCTTGAAACCTTTGACCGGTTGTTGGTGGAGCGCGGCGTGCGTCCGACCATATTGGCGCCAATTTGGAACATTGCCGGCTTCGCCCTCGGGGCGGGAACCGCCTTGATGGGTGAGAAAGCGGCGATGGCCTGCACCGAGGCTGTCGAGGACGTCATCGAGAAACATTATGGTGTGCAGGAACGAGAATTGCGACCCATTGAACCTGAATTGGCGGACACGATTCAGCAATTCCGCGAAGATGAGCTCGGACACAAACAAACCGCCGAAGACGAAGGCGCGAAAGAAGCCTTCGCCTATCCGCTGTTAAGCTCGGCTATTAAAATGGGCTGCCGAGTGGCCATCCGGCTGGCCGAAAAAATCTGATCTCGCCGCTCGCCCTGAACCGCTTCGCACCCCCGTCCGGGCCCGCCTGTCGAGGGCGCCGAACGGGATGGTTGTATTTTTTAGGGAGTCGTCATGATCCGTTTTCTTTGGCCTTTATCTTTTGCGGCTTTCATCGCGCAGTTCATTGTTTTCACCTCTACGGCGCAAGCCGAATTGAGCGCAAACGACAAAATTTTGGAGATGCATGTCGAAGCTCTCTTTACACACGGACAGGAGCCGCTCGACTTTGTTCTGGATGCCCTCACCACGAATGATCTGATCCTCTTTGACGACAGCCTTCACAACGCTGTCGAGCCGTGGACCTTTTATAATACGATGATCCGTAGTCCCCGCTTTCGTGAAAAAGCCCGGTATATATTTCTTGAGGTTATTCCAGTTAACCGGCAAGCCTCGTTGGACGCTTATTTTTCAACGTTTCCGGAAGACAAAACGCTTCTCTATCCTGCTTTTCAGGATGGTTTCGGTTGGCCCTATAAGACCTATTTTGACTTCCTCCATGAGGCTTATGAAATAAACGCCGGCCTTGAACCCGAAAAGCGGTTAATCATTCGCGCCGTCAGTACACCTTCCTATTGGAAGGAAATGAAGACCAATGAAGATTGGACAATTTACAATGACCGGTCTGTCCTTGGCCGTGATTATGATATGTACAAAATTATTCTTGCTGATCTTCAAGAATTTTCTGACCAAGAAAAAGGCGTATTCATGACGAACACACGTCATGCGTATACGAACATCCGAAAACCTGATGGCGCGCCCTTTTGGAATACCGGAACCTTCTTTCGCCAATGGCATCCGGGCAAGACGTTTTCTATCCGCTTTAATGCGCCAATATTGAAAATCGAAGGGAAGCGACCCGCAGATGAGAGTGTGGCGCGAACCGCACAAGGGATCGAAAGTTACGACTTTAGCTGGGCGCGCGTTGCAAACGGACTCTGGGATAACGCCTTCAGCGACTATGGCGGACACCCTGTCGCCATCGACCTTCCGGGCACGCCGTTCGGCGCAGCATCGTATATGGGCAACCATATGCACCGAGCGGCGCCGAATCAGACAATGAGCGACGCCTATGACGGCGTCATCTTTCTCCAACCCTTCGAAAATCAATACTCAAGCGCGAAGGTTGATTTCATTTACACGCCGGCTTTTAAAAAAGAGCTCGCCAGACGATATCGTATTACACGCACGCCGCAACAGCTCGAGACGATGCTGGCAAGTGCCAATGCACAATCGCTTGTATCATTCATCGATTCGGAGCATACAGACGCCCCAAAAATCCTGTCCCCACAAGCCCAAGGGGCCGGACCGTTAGACGCTTGGCGACAGGATTGAGAACTGATTTTCTTAGCTTTGCACCCCCGTCTGGCTCGGCTATTGTGTGCGCTGATAATCAACTGTTTATAGTCTTTTAGGGAGCAATCATGAGTAGTCTTCTCGCGCGCCGGCCTTTGGCGGCGCTACTTTCTGTCTCATCGCTAGCGCTCATAGCAGCCTGCGGCCAGGAAACAGCAGGATCGGCGAGCACTCCGGATACGGCCGATGTCACAGCCGTGGCAACCAGTGAACCCTCAACTGGGGCGCCGAGCGTCGCAGAGGCGCAGGCCTTCATCGATGACGTCGAAACCTTTTATCGCGAATTCGGTGAATATTCAGCCCGCGTTGACTGGGTGCAAGCCACCAATATTACCTACGATACCGACTGGCTCGCGACAAAAGCGGCGACCGAAGGCACCGAGATGGGCGTCAAGTTCGCCAATCAGGCCAAAAGGTTTAATGACTTGGAACTGCCCCCAATATTGCGTCGCAAAGTTGAGATGATCAAACTCGGGCTCAACCTGCC
>JAJFFW010000019.1 GCA_021776435.1 Parvularculaceae bacterium
TCATTCGCCGCCGCCGCATTTGTCCTGAGCCAAACGGCGCAGGCTGCCGATCCTGAGACACTTAATGTGCAGGGCATCGAACTCGGCATGTCACTGGATGACGCGCGCACCGAACTTGCTGGGCGTGGTTACGAAAAAACGATTGGCAATGAACCCGCGGCCTTCGACGACATCGTCAAAAAAGCGCGTGATGAAATATCCGGCCCTGTCCCAAAAGGCGGATTATTGAGGTTTGAAACCAGGACCGAGATTATGGTCCTGCAATTCATCGCGTTGCCTGACGGTCCTGAAGTCACTTCCATCACCCACCGGCTCAATGATCCATCGATCAGCTATGCCGATCTCAGCGAAATCACAATTGGTCTTTATGGAAAGCCAGACTTCGAACGCACATCACTCGGATTCACACCGGACAATCTGCCGAGACTTTACTGGCTGGTGTCACCACCCGATGCCGCCCACGGCGCCCCAGGCGGGGCCTTCCTTGAACTCGCCTACAGCAAAAGCTCTGGAGAGAGTGAATTCCATTCTGGGCAAATCATGCTCCAAGACGGAGGCGCGCGCCGGGAACGACAGACCAGGGAGATCGAAGATGCGGCTCGCAAGACGCTGGAATAGCGGTATCTGGTCCTGAGGTATTCCGGAGCAGTGGGTGACTGATGTTTGAAGTCTGGAATCGGGAACCTGCCGCCTGCAATCACCCTATTGATATTCCAGAGGTAACCCTAAGTGGGCATCCCGGATGTTCGAATTGATCAATGTACCATCATGTGGCAAGTCTTTTAGGCTTGAGACAATTGATCGTCCTTAGATCATTCATGATAGTACAATTTTCGAAAAGAATACTCATTTGATTATATGCCAATACAAATGAAATTGCTTAGTGGTGGAAAAAGAGGCGTTGAATTAGGTAAATTTTCCAATGGCGAAAACCAAAACATACACTTTGTACCTACTCAAAGCTGAAGTTAGCGACTTTGAGGAGGTTCTCACCGAAACGGCCAAAATACGGATCAAGGCTGGTGACGCCACGATATCCAATACTGATAAACTTGGAGGCGGAGCGATTATCTACGTCTTTGAAAACAACGCAATTCCACCGAGGTGGCTGGCTGATGTAAACTCGGTTTTTCAAAATATTCCGGCCATAAAGAATAAATCATCATGTTCCGTCATTGTTTTCAAGCAGGCTAATCGCGTATTTGCTACCTCGTTTGCTCATGGTTGGCAGTATATTGATGACACCAAAATCGAGGCAGATTTTGGATTGAGGGTGACAATCAATTCACTGCCCGACACCAAGGTCAAAAGGGTCGACAGCAATCATTTGGGTGAAGCAATGAAAGGGGTGTCACAATCGGTTTTTCAAAGAGACTTGCAAGCATTCGGAATTGATGAAGCGCTTGATCTTGTCAGAAAAATAACCGGGCGAACTGATAGAGATGATTTTGCCAACAGTTTGGCAGGCTCAACGTCTTTAAAGATTACTAAAGAAATGGAACTTACCGACCTCACAATTTTAGCTGAGGAAGCTCTGAATAGATTTGAATCAAATGACTACAAAAAAACTGGATTCCACATAATTGATAAGGTCAGGCCAATTCTTGATCGGGTGATTCTGGCAAAGTTGGACATGGAAGCCGTTGATGCAATCAAAAACGACAAAGACAATTTTGAGCTTTCGATGCCCGGATGGTCGGAAGACGACGTTGTTTATTATGGCCTGTACGGACCTAGACTAACCGGTAGATTTCCAGATTTGCTTATGTCCAATTACAGAGATGCACTCGGTGTCAAACTCAACACTCTAGACGTGCAAACGATTACAACAAAACATGGTATTTTGGCAGAGTTTAATAATGACGTTTCAAGCAAAAAAAGATGGAGCATTAAAAAAGCGTTGATCGGGTCGGTTGTCGTGGACGGAGGGCTTTACGCAATTAGTGAGGGGGAATGGTATCGTCTCGACGAACAGTTTAAAACTGATGTGGAGGCCTCTTTCAGGAGTCTGATTGGGATCTGGGATAGTCCACCTGAAAAAATTATCAAGAAAGTCTCTCCTGACGGCAAAAGAACTGGCTTTGAGAGTGAGTTAGATTACAACATCCGAAGTGCTGCTTCCTACGGACAAATTTGTCTTGACCAACAAATTATTCAAGTTCCTTCGGTACCATATGGAAAATTTGAAGCCTGCGATTTACTCGACATAGAAAACAAGAAGCTGATCCATGTAAAAAAGAGCTCGCGCCAATCCAGCGTACTCAGCCATTTTTTTAAGCAAGGCAGCAATTCAGCACGACTTCTCAAACTCTATCCAGAGGCGCGCGAGAAACTGATTGAAAAGGTTGAAAAATTGGAAAACGCCAAAACGGCGGAAAAATTGAAGGACGCCCTTGGCAACGCAGCAGCAGGTTGGACAGTCGAATTCCATATAGTTGATGCGCCTCGAAAAGACGGTGAGTTCAGAATACCATTTTTTAGTCGCATTACCTTGAGAGATGAAGCGCGCGCACTTCAAGGAATGGCGTTCGAGGTATCGCTAAAATTTATTGCATATTAATTGTCTGAAACTTTCTGCACTCCAGTATCTGATGACTGTTAATGACTCTTCGCCGCCGCCTTATGACATCCCATCAAATTTTATTTCTGGGGGATGTTTATGAAGTATCTCACCCGATCCCTATCCCCCGCTTCTTTGAGAAGTCGAAGGACACCGATGTACCGTGTATAGCGCCAGCGACTGTCTTGCCGCGTTGGCGTTCCAGCGCTGGCCGCCACGGAACGAGCGTGAACTCCTTCGACTTTTCGATGATGGCGAACTTACCGCTGGCGAGATGGACGGGCTTACGGTAGACGCCATCGAAGCGCCCGCCATTGGAGGTCTGGACAAACGTTGATTTGTTTTCCTTTGCGATCTTTTCGCCTGTCACTTGAACCTCGCGTTGTCGCAGCAGGTTCAACAGGTTTTTCCGGTAGCGGATCGTCCCGTTTTGGTCCTCGGCCCATCCTTGTTCGATCAAGTATTCTTGTCGTCTTTGCAGCGCCACTGTTGCCGCCTTGCCAAACCGGGTGCCGCCCGCTGGCAATTGACTCGATGACACCAGTTGTCGATCCAGCCATGTGGCGCCCTCGGCATTCACTTGTCGCTCCAGCGAAAAACTCGACAGCGTATTGATCTGTCCGGGGTAGCGGTCGGCTGGCTTTTGCCGCTCCGCGATCCGTTCGGAAATATCATCCGGGATTTCCCATGAACCATCAGTAAATCGGCGCACGATGTTCATGCGCCGCAGTGCTTCCAGCCGACGCACATGCGCCTGGATGAATTCCGGCGATGCACTCGGGTCATAGGCGGCGTGCGTGTCCGGAGAATAAAGCCCGCTATTGCGGCGGGCGACCTCACTGATCACGCGGTCAGACGGTTTCATTTTGTTCGACGCCGGATGGACTTCGACAATCGCGCCTTTGGGCAAATCATCCATATCCTGTTTCGGGTCGAGCGCGATGTAGTGAACGCGGCCATCGGCGGCATCGACGAGTACATAGTGACCGTCATTCAGTTCATCATGCAGGCCGCGATCTATGATCCGTCCAATGACGACCCTGGCTCGATCATCGCTCGGATCGTAAATGGCGAACTCGGACGCGCCCGCATCGAGGCCAGCCTGGTTCAAACCCCGGTGCATGGTTTTGATGATGTCGCCGCGCTCACCGGCGCGCCTGAGCGTTGCCTCCAGATTGGGCGAGAGCTCCCATTCGCCGTCCTGGATTTCCCGCGCCAGTCCCTGTCGCTCAAGATGACGCAGACGGCCCATGCGCATGGCGTGCTTAAGCCGGTCCGCCGGAGTGACGGGTTTTACGTTCGTCTCAATGACGCCGCCCTCAGCATCCCGAACCAGTTCGCGGTCAAGATCGGTGAAGCGATCCTGATCGACCTGTCGCCGGAATTTGTCGGTGATCTCGCGCATCGTTTGCGGTCCCAGTTCCAGCGTCAGAATTTTGCTGGCCCTCCGGCGCATGCCATGGGCGATATAATCGCGAGCGATGACCAGGTCCTTGCCCAACTCGTCCTTGCCGCGCAGTACGATATGGGTATGCGGGTGCTCGGTGTTGAAATGTTCGACCGCTACCCAGTCGAGCTGCGTATCAAGGTCTTTCTCCATCGCCTGCATCAAATCGCGCACGAAGGGTTTGAGATCAGCCATCTCCGTGGCGTCCTCGGGCGAGACGATGAAGCGGAATTGATGGCGGTCGCCTTCGCTACGCTCAAGGAACGCCTTGCCGTCGGCTTCTTCATGCGTCGCATCGTAGAGTTGACCCGGCTCGTTCTCCTTTGCAACGCCGTCACGCTGGATGTAACGCAGATGAGCGCGGGCCGCGCCAATTCCATTTTTTGGGCCGCTACTATTAAACTTTGTAATCCGCGTCTTGATGACGACGCGACGATAGGACGGCCCGAAGCGGTGCCCGGCGCGGCGATGGCGGAGTGCGTCGTTGCCGCGCCCGATCCGGTATCCCGAAAAGACCCGCGATCCCGCGCTGCTTCCAAACCCCTTTTTCCCTGCCGCCGATATCTGATGGAGCACACGATTGACGTAGCTCTTGGCGCGCGCGCCGCCCAGGCTGCGAATGCGCCCGAGCTTCGGTTTGAATATGTCGTCGTCGTTACGGGCCATGATCGCCTAAAGACATTGGAACGCAAGCGCGGAAGGTAAATCCCCGTTTGTTCTTTGCACCACCTATTCACCATATATATCTGCGGCTTGACGCTGATCGCCTGCACATAGGGCCTTGGTCCGTGTGCAACCTAAAGAGATGTGCAGACAATGGGTTATGGCGGCTTTGCCCCATCACCTTTTATCTTGCCCTCCGCTGCTTCACCGCTTCCCACTCTTCAATTCCTTGATGCTGCTGGATCAGCCTTGCTCGCGTTTCCGCCAGGGGAACCGCAATCTCGTCGCCCGACCGATGATTAGACGCCGATCCACCGGTCCGAAATACCGGCTATCAAATGATTGCGGGTTGTCCTGCAGAAGGAAGACGTTATCCTTCGTAAGGACGTGACAGCCCTGCCATTCGGGTAATTCGCGGCCCAAACTGTCTCTTCTTTGCGCCACTGCTACGGTGACGCCGTCGATCAAAATCTCCTGTCCACGGCGGCAGATTTTATCGCTCGTAATGCCCACGACGCGTTTGATCAAGGGGACGTCGGGGGGCAAATATCGACGTTCCTCGACCAGTTTACGGATCCGTTTAGGAAGGCGAACGAAGACATAATCGCCCTGCGAGACACGCTCTTGATCGATCCAATAGAAGCCTATCGGTGCGCTTGCCGACGCGTTGTAGACCAGTTTCTTCGGTAGACTGATGACAGACGCAATGGCCAGGGCGAGTACGGAAATCGCCGTTCCCAACAACGACAGCCGCCTCATGATGAAACCTGCTGCGCCGTCAAATGCGCCTCATGTTGCGCACTCGAATAGATACGGACCGGCCTTCCTGTCGTGATCCGATTATGGACATGGCGATAGTAGGCGGGTGAGACTTCAGCCGGATCGAAGCCGTCGGTTTCGAGCACATCGATTTGTAAAAGCGCACGCTTGACCTTTGTGTTTCCGGTCACGAGCAAGAGCACTTCACCGCCCGGCGTGACGCCTTCAATGCGGCTCAGGAACCGTGACGGATCTGCCGTTTGGACAATGGTAAAGCGCCAATCCTGCGTGCCGTATTCATTGGCGCGCCACCGAACATATCCGAAGGCTTGTCCCGGCCTGAACAGCGCAAGCGAGCGTCGCCGGTCCAGATCGTGGCTCTCGTCGGGGGCGCCGAACCGCAACCAGTTGTTCAGATGTTCTGGATAGAAAGCGATCTCAACGCGCGTGAAATGCTCAGACATCGGAAGTCGAGTCCTTCTTCCGCACGTCCGACCAGTCAGTCAGATCGTCGAGGTGATAGCGCACATATCGCCCGTGCTTGCGGTAGACCGGACCGCCGCCATAGACACGCATTTTCTCCAATGTGTTGGGCTTGAGTTTGAGAAACCGCGCGGCCTCTCGCGTCGTCAGGAAAAGGTCGTGTTGCGACGTTTTTGTATCGTTCTCAGTCATGGTTTCTCCAGTGTCAGTGAAAATGCGCCACTGGAGGAAAGCGTGAGCCAGCAAGGAAGACGGCAACAGTATCGTTCGCGGCAACCCGCCAGAACGATACCCCTGTTACCGTGGTCGGAGTGTCACCGGAGCAGTGTTCTGTACCCGCCATTCATCATGCGAAAACCCCGCTTGACGCTGCGGATAACGCGATTTTTCATGGTGCGATTGGGATTGATCCAGTCGTCGCGAACTGCCTTTTCACCGTATAGAAACACCGCTATCTCGCGATAGGACCGCTCCTCAAGTCTCATATCGAGCGCAGCCAAAGCGTCCCGGTGCCGCATCGCTTCGACCGTCCAACCGCTGCGAGTGCGCCCGAGAGACCGATTGCGATAGATGTCTGCAAAACGTTTCGTAAGCCGCTGGCGGCTCTCGACGTTGGGAAACTCGTCGACGACAAGTTCAAGAGCGAAGGGCTCGACGCGGATATCTTCGCCAATGCATCGGACCTGCGCCACCCGCCGTTGATCGTGTAAGAGGAGGTGTTGCTCGCCGTCAGTCGCCTTTAGCAGCGTCTTCCGGCACTGGATATCATCAAGGGAGATAACGCTGCCGAACCCGCGATCTCCGCTATTGCGGATGTAGGCCGAGACTACCCGTCTATAGTCCGCGGTCCGCCAGAAGACTTCTGCCTCAACGGCGGTTTCATCGGGATCGGCGAAATGTATAGAGGCCCCAGGCTTCGGCGCGCTTAAAGCGACGTCGCACCCGGTGCAAAATCGTTCCATCGGTTAAGTTGATCGGGCGGCATCGTCCAGCTGCAGATATTCGCCGGTCGCGCCTGTAGTCTGGATGCCGCCTGAGATACTCCCAAGCAATCCGCGACCGGGTCAGAAGCCGCACATAATCGTAGTCGCTCAAATGCGACGTAGCGGACATCGAGGGGCTATAAAATGCTATCATTATTCCTTCCTTTCTGGCAGGACGCAGGCGCTTGAAACAGTTAGCGTCACAGGCCCTACCAATCCCCTCTCTAGTTTTGCATCCTTCTCTTATCTGGCACACAAACACCTGTATTCGACCTGCGACACAGGTCGATTCCGTCACTCAAGCTTGGCACACGGACGTCAACGACTCGTTAAGGTTCGTTAAATTTTTCTTAAAATGCTCGTGAAATACCTCTATGAATTGGTTGGCGAAATGCCCCCGCGCTGATCAGCGCGGGGGCTAGCGGTCTGCGTCAATCGCGCGGGTTCCAGAGGACCGCCAGAGTGTTGTCGTCCTCCTGTCCGGCGGCCCGGCCAAGGTTGGCGTAGATTTTGTGCGGACCGAATTCGGGAGCTGCGAATGTCAGCGAGACGTAAGCGTTGCCTGAAGCCTTGCCGATGCGGTTCCAGCCACCGCCAATCTCCACACGATCTTCCGTGTAGACCCGAAAATCGGGCTGGGCGTCGGTTTCTTTCGCCGCGTTGGGCAGGATGCGGATG
>JAJFFW010000020.1 GCA_021776435.1 Parvularculaceae bacterium
TTGGTGAAGCCGGATAGCCCGCCGCCCTGGCGAATGGTGCGGATGCGGTCGCGCCGTCCGGTGAGAATTTTATGCGGATAGCACTGGTGACCGACATCAAAGACAAGCTTGTCGTCAGGCGTGTTGAACACATAGTGGATCGCCGTCGTCAGCTCGACAACGCCCAGGCCGGATCCCAAATGCCCGCCGGTCTGCGAGACCGCGTCGATCATTTCCGCTCGCAATTCATCGGCGAGCTGGCGCAGCTGGCTCTTTTCGAGCTTTCTCAGATCGGCCGGATAATCAACCGTATCAAGCAATGGCGTTTCGACGGACATGGGTTACCCCCCTTATTTATTCGTCCCAGCGCTGAAGCGCCTGTTGTACTGTTCGACCTTTTAGCGCCGCCTGTCTCACCAAGATGGCGGCCCGGAAATGCGCGGAACCGGAAATGCGCGGAAAAAGCACCCGCAAACCGGTCTTTGCATGATATTGAAATTACACCAATACCCAACCGCCCCCATAAATGGGAGCGCGCTTCGACCATATCTAACCGCCTTTTTAGCGTGACGAGCGGATTTCTCCACCCCTACACGATGAAATCAGCACAATTGCACGGCATTTTGACTTCTTCACGACACTTGCCAGCAAGTTTGAGCCCCAATGTTGCCGAATGGCCGCAGCCTGCGGGAGGCTCTGAAAGCAACCCGCCGAGCGCGCGAACAGGCCAACTGGGACGTATACTTGAAACTCCCGATGAGCGCTCTCATTGTTCTCCCGCAATAAACAATGAGCGTTATGAACAATCCCTATGAGGGCAAGCTTTGTGTAATCACCGGCGCGGCGTCCGGGATCGGGCGGGCCCTGGCGCTTGACCTCGCCAAGCGCGGCGCGGCGCTGGCGCTATCCGACATCAATGAAACAGGCCTTGAAGAAACAAAACAGTTCATCGAGGCGCCCGCCTCCAATCGGTGGCGTCTGGACCGGCTCGATGTGGCGGATGCTGACGCCATTAAGCGATAGGTGACACCGGTAATGTGACTGCCCGAGGCCGGCGCCAGCATCGCCGCAAGGGTCGTCAGGCCAAGGAGGAGGATGCGAACCGCGCGCGCCATGCCGCCAGCATAAAGGGAAGCGCGGCGATTGCGAAGCCGGGAATTAATTCGTCGGGATCAGGGCGCATTGCGCCCGCATCGCCGTCGTCATCGTCAGGCCAAGGAGGAATATCCGGAGCGCCCTGTTCACCGGCGCAAGCATAGTGGATTCGGGTTCCCGAGTGAACCGGGATCAGGGCGCATTGCGCCCGCATCGCTGAGGAGGTCCGAAGGGCCGTCACGGAGAACACTAATCCGGTTACGATATATCAAACTGGGCTACTCACTTGATAGCGACCAGTCTTTCCACAATTCCTTAAAGGTAGTTTGTTCCCACTTATCAACACTCGAAGAATCATAAAACATCACATATATTAATATAAAAACGAATCCTAAATAGATTGCCAGTAAGAGCCCGCCATAAATCCAAAAAAAATAATCTTTTGCAACAAAAAATATGATCAAGCCCACCGACCAACTTGTTGCAACTAATCCCTTCCCTATCACAACAGCTGCTACCTTAGGGCTAAACGCAATTTTCAATATCTTAATCACAGTTGGGTCCAAAATCTATATGTCGAGCATGCCATCATCAATATCATATCAGCATTTTCACGATTCGTCCTCCTTCAGCCTATCAGAGGTTTGATCGATCAACTCCCCAGAGCCTGGAGCAAATACATTAGCAATACCTTCTGCAATGCCTTCTGTAAATTCAGGCGTCGTACCGTTTTTTGCAGCTTGTATGTTCTCCGCTATCAAGCCACCACTTCCTGCTCCAAGAAGACCATTGCCCCCGACTACAGCTCGTGCTGCTGCGGTGTCTCCAATTGTACCTTTCAAGGTGACCTCTTTAAATAATTTCCCTGCTTTACCTGCCACGCCGGAAGCAACCTTACTCAATTTTCCACTACTTCTTTTAGCGACGGCAGATGCAGCTCCCTTCACTAATGAAGCTCCCGGCACACCCACTGCTACCTTCCCTGTAGCCCCTAGTTTTAGCAGCAGACCACTTCCACCACCAATCGCCCCAAGAGCCCCTCCTATCAATGCTTCTTTTGCTATGGCGCCAGGATTTGTAATTTCCCCGTCTTGAATAATTTGCTTTGCAGCCTCGAATCCACCTCCAATAACCGCTCCAATAGCGGCACCTATGAGACCAAACTCCCCATTCGGATCAATCGCATTCACCGGATCATTTCCGACATAGGCATAGAGGTTGAGCTGATCCTGGTACCCGATCGGGTCGGTCTGCAGGAAGCGCCCGATGATCGGGTCGTAATAGCGCGCCTGCATATAGTTGAGGCCGGTGGCGGCGTCGTGCACATGATCGGTAAAGCCCGGCCCGTTGCTGGTATCGACGTCGATCAGACGCTCGCCAAATGGGGTGTAATGCTCACGCCAATTCACGGTCCCGTCGGTCCGGGTTTCGGCGGCGCGGCTGGTGAGGTGATCGCTATGGTAATAGGCGTTCGGCCCGCCATTGGCCAGACGCGTGGTCAGCGGCCCGGCGTCGACAAAGTCAAGGTTAAACCCCGCAGTCACGTTTTCGCGATAGATCAGCCCGCCGCTGACCTTTGAGTAGACGTCATAGATCAGCGTCGCGCCGCCCGACCGCGAAGGCGGTCAAATCATCATCTTGCGGGCGCGCTTTTTATTGCCGTCATAAGTATAGGCGTCGGC
>JAJFFW010000003.1 GCA_021776435.1 Parvularculaceae bacterium
TGTTAGATCCGGGATCCAGAATCGCTTGCTCCGTGCACGCCGCTCTGGATCCCGGATAGCTCAATTCGCCAACCAAATCAAAGATTTGGGGCAAATTGGCTTCCGGGATGACATTTCTTGATGCTTTGAATCTCAACAGACACTGGAGCAAAAAGCCGTAATTTAAAGGGGGTGCGCCGGGTAACGCGAAAACCGTGAACCGGTTCTCGCTCGGCGCCCTAAACCCTGCGCTCTATGACAAAAGTGCGTATTCCCCGCCGCGCTCAAGGGCGCGGGCATAGGCCGGGCGGGCGTGGATGCGCTTGAGGAACGCCATCAGCTTCGGTCGGCTGTTATCGAGCCCGCCGCGCGAGGCCGCCGCTTCCAGCGGGAAGCTCATGATCACGTCGGCGGCGGTGAATTCAGCACCCGCGAACCACTCCGTTTTTTCAAGCGTCGCTTCCATAAAATCGAGATGCGCCTTTATCTGCGGATCAACAAATGAAGTGAGCACCTTTTTTGTGATTGCCTTTGCAATCGGTTTTGCAAAAAACGGCATTGGCCCTTCAGCAATTCGTGTAAAGATAAGTTTTAACAGAAGAGGCGGCATCGCTGACCCTTCGGCGTAGTGGAGCCAGTAGGTATATTGCAGTCTATCAGGTGTTTGTTGTGACGGACGCAGCCTCCCCTCGCCGTGAACGTCAACCAAATATTCCACAATAGCGCCGGTCTCTGCGAGAATAACGCCGTTGTCATCAATCACAGGTGACTTGCCGAGGGGGTGAATCTTACGAAGCGCCGCAGGCGCCAGCATGGTTTCTGCATCTCTTTCATAGCGCTTGACCTCATAATCAAGACCCAACTCTTCAAGAAGCCAGAGAACACGCTGCGAGCGGGAATTATTCAAATGATGGACAATGATCATTGTTGGGACTCCTGCGCCCTTAATGGGCATGAAGGGAACCAGGTTTATCGCCTGATGGTCTAGCAGGCTATTGAAAAACCCCATTGTGTGGCCCATCCTTCGAGGCACGGACTTCGTCCGTGCGCCTCAGGATGAGGAAATTCAATGGGTTACCTCATCCTGAGGTGCGAGCGTAGCGAGCCTCGAAGGACGAGGTAACCCTGAAAAGAGTTTTTCAATAGCCTGCTAGCGCCATTCCGGTTTCAACTGAATCAGGAATAGCGCTAGGTCACAACCCATGAACCGTCATCCCGGATCTAACAACCATTGGCCGAATGCCTGCGGAATTCGGACGGTTGTAACAGCCTGCCCCGGACTTGATCCGGGGTCCGGGATGACACGAGTTCCGGGTTTATGAGTCGATGACCGAACCTAACCATTCGCCCAAACCAGAGATAGCATCAAGGTCAACACGCAGCTCTGATATGATCGCGAAGCGGCGTGAATGAGTCGGTCAGTTCGGCATAGATGGCGCGCTTAAATGGAACGATGAGGTGAGTCGCCTCTTCCAATTCGACCCATCGCCATTCATCGAACTCCTGCTTGTGGTGGGCGTTCAGGTTAATTTCGTTTTCCTCGCCTTCAAAGATCATCGCCGCCCATTTTTGCCGCTGACCTTTCCAATCGCGCTTCTTCTCTTCTGTGGGAAAGTCATAGGCCATCCACCCGGGTGTAATGACAAGCAGCCGAGCGGTGGTGACACCGGTCTCTTCAGCAAGTTCTCGGAAAGCGGCTGACGCCACATTTTCACCAGCATCAATGCCCCCTTGCGGCATCTGCCATCGATGCCCGCCAGGATCGTCGCCAAAGGTTGCGATCTTACCAATACGCCGTCCGACCCAGACCTGGCCGTTCCGATTAAACAGGGCGACGCCAACATTGGGGCGGTACCGTTTAAGGCGTTTATCCGAAAGCATGAATCAACTCTAGCGAACTAAAACGAACGGTCCACACTTCTTCTAGCGAGCCCGCGTGCGGATACGCAAAACAGCCGACGCCGGCGCCAGCGCCAGACCGCGGGCTTCCATAGTGCTGGCCCAGCGGTCAACCTCATCGATATTCGCAGCATAGGCATACGTCTTACCGAGAGCGTCGCCATCTCGACGCGCAATGCGTTCGAGCGCTTCCAGGTCTTCGAGAAGCATGGTGCGGGAATCGGTTTCGCCGACGGGTGCAATGACGCGATTTACCGAGACCCCTATTCCGCCAGTCTCTTGAAAAGCGCTACGTATTGCGCCCGTATCATCGATATAAGCGAGGCCGGTCTCCCGCAGGCGGGCAAGAATAGGCGCCATCGCTTCAGCATCTGCCGAAAACTTCCCACCCTGATAATTCGTCACGGCAAAATAACCGCTGAACCGTGACAACACCCAGTCGAGGCGTTGAAGGTTTTGATCGCTTGGACGCCCGGACATTAGGGCTGCGGAACCTAAGGCAGAAGAGTCCGTTCCATATCCTTCCATCGGCAGCTCAACAATGATTTCATGTCCGCTAAGGCGCGCTTTGTCAGTCCAGACTTTGAGGTTTTGAGCATAAGGAGCAAAGGCGAGCGTCACTTCGGGGGGCAAGTTATCAATGGCGCGTTGAGTGAGAGCTTCGTTTAGACCCAGACCGCCAACGATGATGGCAACTTTCGGACGCCGCTCCGATAAATCAAAAGGCCGCGCATAGCTCTCCACTGAAGCCCGCCCTCCAGGGCCAATCCGGGGAATGTCTCCGTATTGAGTTTTTTGCAACAACGTGAGGTCAGGCCCCGCAATCGGCGTCACACTATGGGCCGGTTTTAAGGGCGCCTCAGATAAAGCGCTCGTTTTCAGATCGTCGATATTCTTGCCATCGACTGTGATAATCAGCTCACCCTCTGGCGCCTCTTCCAAGTCTATAAGATCTCGTTTCTCGAGGACCAACTGTTCATCAGGCGGCGCAAAAACATCTACGAAGTCCTCTCCCGGAACATCCCCGTCCGTCGAGAACTGATCGTCACGTAACACCAGACCGCTCGCCAACCGGACGCCGATCACCTCATCCATGCCTGTTTGCGAAGCGTCTTCTCCATGGATGACGCCCTCAGACGGAGAGGCCATACGTTCCGCTTGACCCGAAATCGGCAGTGCAATGCGTACGGGCCAGTGGTCTCCAACAAAAAAGACCAGCCCCGCAAAAACCGCCACCGCCGAAGTAAAAGCAAGCCACGCCCAAGTCAGGCGACTTAGAACAGGGCGACGAAAACGGCGACGTCTAGATAATGCCATGACATTTTCAAACCAGTGGATTTGCCGGCAAAAAGAGAGTCTGCCCGGCATATACTGGCAAAGAGAATAAAAAGGATGTGGTTAACGGAATGAAAACATCACCCGCCGAAAAGTCGGGTGGCGCCTAATAAAACCAGGAAATCTCCTGCCCTTATTTAATTATTTGAGGCCCCGGCGTCGGCAAGCGCCTGACGATAGGCTGTCGCATCTGCAAGCAACTCAAGCGCCCTTGTTAGCTGACAGTCTTCCTCTTCAGGGCACAAAACGGGCTCGACCTCTGGCGTGACCGCTTCAGCTCCTTCCACAGGGAGTTCTTCAGCCGCTTTTTCAGCCGCAAGAGCGCCAGGCAGATCTTTTTCACTCGGCCGATCCACCACCTCTTTCTGGCCGGGGAAAAGCACCGGCATCAAGATGTCTGGTTCGATGCCAAGGGACTGAATGGAACGACCCGCGGGCGTGTAATACCGCGCCGTCGTCAGACGCAAAGCACCCTGTAAACCATTCTCAAGAGGAATAACGGTCTGAACGCTGCCCTTGCCAAAACTTTTGGTGCCCAAAAGAAGGGCGCGATTGCGGTCTTGTAAAGCGCCCGCGACAATTTCAGAAGCTGACGCAGTTCCACCATTGATCAGCACAATGATCGGTCGGCCATTAACCATATCGCCAGGCGTACCCATTTCGCGTAAAGTATCTTTCGGTCGACGCCCGCGCGTTGAAACGATCTCACCGCCATCGAGAAATGCGTCAGACACCGCCACCGATTGATCAAGAAGCCCGCCAGGGTTAGATCTCAGGTCAAGCACATACCCTTTCGGCCCACCAGGAATTTCTTTTGCAAGCGACTTTATCGCCTTACGCAAGCCGTCAGCCGCTTGCTCTGAAAACGTTCGAATACGGACGTAACCGAAATCACCTTCGACGCGAGAGATTACGGCTTGCACTTTTATAATGTCCCTCACAAGCGTAACATCGAATGGGTCTTGGTCGCGATTACGCAGGACCGAGATATCAACTTTCGTGCCGCGCTCACCTTTGAGATTAGAAATCGCTTCATCGATTGACATTCCAAGCACCTGAGCGCCGTCGATTTCAACGATCAGGTCCATGGACTGCAGACCAGCCCGTTCGGCCGGGGTGTCATCCATTGGCGAAACAATTTTCACATAGCCTTTGTCAGGACCTTCGTTATCCATGGTGACTTCGATGCCGAGCCCTGCGAAAGAGCCGCGTGTCTGCTCCTGCATGGTCTGGAAATCTTCCGCCGTCATATAGCTCGAATGAGGGTCGAGCGTGGACATCATGCCGTCAACGGCGCCTTTGATGAGCTCCACATTATCAGGCGTACTGACGTAGTTTTCGTTCACCTGCTCAAAAATTTCGCCGAAAAGGTCGAGTTGGCGAAACGTGTCGGCGGTAATTGACGGACGCGCAAAACCGGCGCTGATAAAGGCGCCGAACGCGAGCGCGATGATGGCTGTGACTGCCGTGGAGCCAAACGAAAATGTACGGTGTTTCACTGCATTCCGGTGTTGGCGAGACAGGTTCTTTTTAAGCTTTGTCATTCGGGACGCCTCATACGGCCTAAAAGGCCATTTCCTCAATACTTTTACGTGAGAGCCATAACGCAGGGTTAACAGGCTCTCCCTCTTTACGGATCTCTAAATCCAATTCCGCGACGCCCTTACCCATGGCGGCGATCGGTTGACCCGCCGCCACGTGCTGGTCTTCCTCGACCATAAAAGCGCCGACGCCCATAAAGAGTACATGGTAGCCGCCGCCCACGTCCAGAACAATGAGGTTGCCAATTGGGAGCCAAGACTGAGCAAATGCGACACGCGCCTCAAAAGGAGCGGTCACAATTGCCTGATCTCTAACCGAAAACCGCATTCCCTCATAATTTCCGCCTTCAGGCCTGGGCTGGCCAAAGCGCCCAACGATCCGACCGACAACCGGTGGTCGCAAAGCGCCGCGTGCGGTTAGAAAGGTCTTTGACGGTTTGAATGGCGCCGGATTGGTATCTGGCGCAATCGTTCGTGGTCTCGGATCGACTTCTGCAAGCAGCGTGTCGGGTATGCGACGCTGCGGTTTCAACCGAGGAGTCACTGTGTAGGCAAGCTTTTCAAGGCGGCGGATAACTTCTTTCAATGACGTCGCTTTCGCCGCGAGCGATGCTGTTTCGCGCTGAGCCGCAGCCGCCAGTCTTGCTGCAACATCACGCTTTTGTTCGTTTTGAACCAGCAGGTCGGAAAGGATATCGCGCCGGGAGGTCAGTTCAGCATTGGTCTTTTCATGAGCCTGGCGTTCAGCGGCCAATTTGGTGCGCGCAACCTCCAGCGCCTCGAGGGCGTCGCGCAGCTTGGCGGCTTTGGCCTCCAAAGCCGGAGCGGCGTCAGCCAAGAGCATTGCCGCGCGGGCGGCGCGGTTCGCATCACCAGGCGAGACAAGAAGAGCTGGCGGACGGGATAGCTCAAAAGATTGAAGGGCGGCGAGGACCTCAGATACATTCTCAGATTCAGCCTTTAAAGCTGTTTCCGCTTTACTCTCTTCCGCTTCGAGAGTCTCAATCTCGGTCTCGATGCCTGCCAGACGTCGCTCCGCGTCTTGAAGAGAATTTGCGGTCTCAATGAGCTGGTAGCGAATCCCCGCAACTTCTTTCTCGCGCGCTTCCGCCTCCCCTTTCCATTGCTCTTCTTCCGCAACCCGATCCTTTAGACGTTGCTCAATCGCCGCGAGATCTTCAGCGCCCGGCGGAGTCTGTGCAATCGACGGATGAACCACCAACGTGACCGTCACAAAAAAGATGGAGAACGCGCGAATCATCCTCGATGATAGGGGTGACCGGAAAGAATTGTCATCGCACGGTAAAGTTGTTCGCATAACATCGTTCTGACAAACATATGGGGCCATGTCGCCCTACCAAACGCCAATCGGGTTTGAGCAGCATTGGTAACTACCGGGCCATGCCCATCAGCCCCACCGATAAAAAACCCCACAGATGGAACACCCTCGTCGCGCCATTTAGCGAGGCGATCTGCGAAAGCAGAGCTGGATAGCGAGTCGCCCTGTTCGTCCAATGCCGCCAGATGGGCCCCGCTAGACACGCACCCCATCAACATCTCCGCCTCGCGCAATTTCCGTATTGGCGTCTCTAGCCCGCGCGGCGCCTCGACTTCGCGGATTTCGAAGCTCGAGAAGCCAAGATTGCGTCCACTTGCACGGATACGCGCGGAATAGTCCTCAACAAGAAGCGCTTCCGGCGCATTTTTAAGTCGCCCGACAGCGGCAATAACGAGGCGCATCAGCCGCCCCCTTCTCTGTTTTAAGCGTCTGCGTTAACCGGCGCCCGAGCCGCTTCAGACCAGATACGTTCGAGATTATAAAACGCGCGGACTTCGGGCTTGAAAAGGTGAACAATCACATCTTCCGCGTCGATCAGCACCCAGTCACAAGCTGGCAGACCTTCGGCGCGCGTGCGATGGAATCCCGCGGCTTTGAGGCGGCGCAAAATCTTTTCTGCGACGGCGCTCACATGACGTTGCGAGCGGCCTGTAGCGACGACCATCGCGTCTGCAATGTCGGACTTGCCATCAAGGTCAATCGTTACGATTTCCTCGGCCTTATCATCTTCAAGCTCGTTTACTATGATTGAGAGGATTTCGCGGCTGCGCTCCTCGGGCGACAACAGCGCCAACCCTTCTGAAGCGTCTTCACGCCCGCCATCGGCACTTTCCGCCATCGGCGTTGCCTCAGTAACGAGCGTCAGTGCGGCTTTACTGGGCGCCGCCGAACCAGGGTGTGAATTCAGTTCTAATCTCCATAACAACGTGGACACGCGCCCACGCGATAAATGTAGTGCGGATCAACGGGTCCGCCAAGCGCGCAAACCTGCCGACTGTTGTATTTCGGCCTCACGATGAAGACGTTATCGCGAAAAGTTAACCAATCAGCCGATATCCGACGCGAAATGCAGGGGAAAGTCGCAAGGATGATGGGCTGAATGGCGCGAGCTCTATGAACCAGAGCGAAATGCGTGATTCAAAGACCGCGTTTATTATTGCCTGTCGCGGCGAGCGTTATCAGTTTTTCTTATCTCCGTCGAGGACGACGGATTGTTTGTATCCTCAATATAAACCCAGGCGGGGGGAGGTCTTCCAGCAAGCTCTGAAGCGGCCTCAGGCGCAACGCGCGCGCCGGCAAGCGCCGTCGCCGCCGCTCCCGACAATGCGGCCTGTTCATATTCAGGGCGATTAAAGATCGCCATTGGCGCCATCCCGGCAATTCGGCGCCAATCTTTCCACCGGTGAAAATCCGCGAAACTATCCGCCCCCATGAGCCAAACAAAGTGCGCCTCTGGATTTATTTCCTTTAGCTGAGAGAGTGTTTCTACGGTGTACTGAATGCCTCGACGCTCCTCAAAGTCACTCACGACAATGCTGGCGTTATGAACAAGCGTGCGCGCCTTAAAAAGGCGTTCTTCATAGGGCGCGTATAAGGTTTCGTCCTTTAGCGGATTACCGGGGGTGACCAGCCACCACACAGCATTCAACTTCAAATGCTCGATCGCCGCGAGTGAAATCTCCAGATGCCCCGCATGGGCAGGGTTAAATGATCCGCCGAGCAGACCGATTTTGAGTGTTTGCGATGGTCTTGGAAGGGGCACGAATATGAGCTTCTTGGGATGAGAGGAAGAGATAAGACATAGATAAACGCTTTCGGCTGAAATTCAATTTTCGGGCCGCAATTATGGCGTCCACGGGGCTTCGACCACGCTTTCAGCGGGCTTTGCACGTGATGCATCGGCAAGATCCATCAGCTCGTATAAAAGTCGTGTTAACCCTGTACCGGCCGCACCTGAAATTGTTCGCACCGGCTTACCGACTGCAACCGAAAGGGCGTTGCGTCTTTCTTCAACTTCATCGTCACTGAGCGCATCTATCTTGTTTAAAGCGACAATTTCAATCTTTTCGCAAAGCCCGTGACCATAAGCGGATAACTCTCCGCGTATCGTCTGATAAGCGCTCGCTACATCATCTTGTGTGCCATCGACCAAATGAAGAAGGGCTGCGCAACGTTCCACATGACCGAGAAACCGGTCGCCCACACCCGCACCCTCATGGGCGCCCTCGATAAGACCGGGAATGTCTGCGAGGACAAAGCTTTTGCCTTCGCCCACCCGAACAACGCCCAGGTTAGGGTAAAGCGTCGTGAACGGATAATCTGCAATTTTCGGCTTGGCTGCAGAGACCGCCGCAAGCATTGTTGACTTGCCGGCATTGGGAAGCCCGACAAGCCCAATATCGGCGATCAGTTTAAGACGCAGCCAGATCGTGCGCTGTTCGGCAAGTTGCCCCGGATTGGCGCGCCGCGGCGCCCTGTTGACTGACGATTTAAAGTGCGCGTTGCCAAAACCGCCATTACCGCCTTTGGCGAGCAGAACGCGTTCCCCCGGCTCGTCGAGGTCTGCAATGAGAGTGTCTTCATCTTCTTCGAAAATTTGCGTTCCCGTAGGGACCTTGATGATGATGTCATCGCCATCGGCGCCGGTGCAGTTCCGGCCTTGGCCAGGTCCACCAGGCTTCGCCTTGAAGTGTTGCTGATAGCGATAGTCGACCAGGGTATTCAGATTGTCGACTGCTTCCGCCCAGACATGACCGCCACGCCCGCCGTCGCCGCCATTAGGGCCGCCGAATTCAATATATTTCTCCCGCCGGAATGAGATGCACCCGCCGCCGCCGCCGCCGCTTTGAACATAAATTTTTGATCGATCGAGAAATTTCATGAGCTGGTTATAGCGCCCAAACAGGCTACGCCAACTGTTTACCCGCCATTATTCGACGGAATGGTCACGCTCTCTCATCATGTTTATTAGGTAAGCGCGGCCTGTATCTCTTTTAACTGGTTAAGCTCGCGTTCCGCCATCCGGCGTGTTTCCGCTCCCGTGTCCGCATCCGCGAGGTCTTCCTCACAGTCGCGAATGCGCTGGGCCACCGCCGCAGCGTCTAGTTCTTCTGCCGGCACCGCTTCTTCGGCAAGCACGGTGAGCCCGGCGGGGGAGATTTCGGCAAAGCCGCCACGCACGAATATGCGTTTTTCTTCGGCGCCGTTTTTGACGCGGATCATGCCCGGCGCCAGCGTCGTCATCATCGGTGCGTGGTTGGGTAAAACCCCGATCCAGCCTTCCGTTCCCGGAATGTCGATCTGATCGGCGTCGCCGGAGGCGAGTTCGCGCTCCGGCGAGACGAGATTGAAATGCAGTTTGTCGGGCATGATGCCAACGCTTTCCTTTTCGTCCATCCTTCGAGGCCCGGCTGACGCCGGGCGCCTCAGGATGAGGGTAGTTTCATTGCTTCAATCGCACCCCTCATCCTGAGGTGCGACCCTGGATTTAATCCGGGGGAGCCTCGAAGGATGGCGGCGCGCGCTCTACGCCGCTTCCGCCGCCAGCTTGCCGGCTTTCTCGATCGCTTCGTCAATCGAACCGACCATGTAAAACGCTGATTCCGGCAGGTGATCATAATCGCCGTCGACAAGGCCCTTAAAGCCTTTGATCGTGTCAGCCAGCGAGACCAACTTACCAGGCGAACCAGTGAAGATTTCAGCAACATGGAACGGCTGTGACAAGAAGCGTTCAACTTTACGCGCACGCGCCACAACCAGTTTGTCATCTTCGGAAAGTTCGTCCATGCCGAGGATGGCGATGATGTCTTGCAGTGATTTATAACGCTGCAAAATGCCCTGCACCGCACGGGCGACTTCATAATGCTCCTCGCCGATCACCCGCGGGTCGAGCAACCGCGACGTAGAATCCAGCGGATCAACGGCAGGGTAGATGCCTTTTTCAGCAATCGCGCGGTTCAAAACCGTTGTCGCGTCGAGGTGCGAAAACGATGTCGCCGGAGCCGGGTCGGTCAAATCATCCGCCGGCACGTAAATCGCCTGCACCGAGGTGATCGACCCCTTCGTGGTGGTCGTGATGCGTTCTTGAAGCGCGCCCATATCGGTCGCCAGCGTCGGCTGGTAACCAACCGCGGAAGGAATACGGCCGAGAAGCGCCGACACCTCAGAGCCTGCTTGCGTAAAGCGGAAGATGTTGTCGACGAAGAAAAGAACGTCCTGACCCTGATCGCGGAAATGCTCGGCGACGGTCAGACCCGACAGCCCAACGCGCGCGCGCGCGCCCGGCGGTTCGTTCATCTGGCCGTAAACGAGCGCGGCTTTCGATCCTTCGCCGCCGCCTTTCTTGTTGACGCCGGATTCGATCATTTCCCAATAAAGATCGTTGCCTTCGCGGGTGCGTTCGCCAACGCCCGCGAATACGGAGTAACCACCATGCGCCTTAGCGATGTTGTTGATCAGCTCCATGATCAAAACTGTCTTGCCGACGCCCGCGCCCCCGAACAGGCCGGTCTTGCCGCCTTTCGCGTAAGGGCAGAGGAGATCGACAACCTTGATCCCGGTCTCAAGGACTTCGGCTTCCGTCGATTGTTCAACGAATGGCGGCGCTTCCTGATGGATGCCGCGTCTGATCTCATGCGGAATCGGGCCGGCTTCATCCACCGGTTCGCCGATGACGTTCATGATGCGGCCGAGCGTGCCATCGCCAACCGGCACGGAAATCGCCTCGCCCGTATCGATCACCTTAGCGCCGCGCACCAGGCCTTCCGTCGAGTCCATGGCGATCGTGCGCACCGCGTTCTGACCGAGATGCTGGGCAACTTCCAGCACCAGACGGTTGCCGTTATTGTCTGTTTCCAGCGCATTCAAAATGCCCGGCAATTGATCATCGAATACAACGTCGACAACCGCGCCAATGACCTGTGAAATACGACCTTCATTACTCATCTTATCTTCCTCTTCGTTCACACCCGACACCATCCTTCGAGGCCCGCCACACGGGCGCCTCAGGATGAGGCTTGATAAATGACGCCCATTTCCGGGCGCTTAACTCCAACGCTCATCCTGAGGCTCGAACCCAAAGGGCAAATCTCAAAGGATGCGGCTATTCTGGTCTCTAAAGCGCCTCCGCGCCGGCGATAATTTCAATCAGTTCGGTGGTGATCTGAGCCTGACGGGCGCGGTTATATATCAGGTTCAGCTTATCGATCATATCGCCTGCATTACGAGTCGCATTATCCATCGCAGTCATCGAAGCCGCCTGTTCCGACGCAACATTTTCAAGCAGTGCACGGAATATCTGCACGGCCACATAACGCGGGAGCAGTGTTTTCAGGATCTCGTCTTCTTCCGGCTCGTAGTCATAAATGGCGCCCTTGAGATCAGTCGTCAGACGTCCCTCAGGATGAGGAGACCGGGCGTCTCGAAGGACAGGCGCCTTTGCGGGAATGATCTGTTGCGGGGTCGGAACCTGCGTCATCACAGATTTGAACTTGCCGTAGAAGAGTGTGGCAACGTCGAACTCGCCGTCATCGAACATCGTCAGGACCTGCTCGGCAATTTCCTGAGCTTGCGCAAACCCGATCTGCTTGACGTCGAGGAAATTCGTCTTGGCAACGATGAGGCTGCCGTAGAGACGCTTGAGTTGATCATCGCCCTTACGGCCGACCGTAATGATCTTGACGGTCTTGCCTTCGATTTGAAGCTTGACGATATGCTCACGGGCGAGGCGTACAATTGATGAATTGAAACCACCGCACAGACCTTTATCGGCAGTCGCAACGATCAACAGGTGGGTTTCATCTTTGCCTGTGCCGGACAACAGCTTCGGCGCATTGGGGTTGCCCTCAACGCCAGCGGTGAGGTTCGCGAGCACCGCCTCCATCCGTTCCGTATAGGGGCGCGCCGCCTTGGCGGTTTCTTCCGCACGACGCAGTTTCGCAGCCGCCACCATCTGTTTGGCCTTGGTGATCTTCTGCGTGGATTTCACGCTGGCGATCCGGTTTTTGAGGTCTTTTAGGTTGGCCACTTACCGGTCCCCTAAGCAAAACTCTTGGCAAAAACATCGAGAACTTCGGTCAGATTCTTCTCGGTGTCACCGTCGAGCTTACCGGTCTCGCGGATCGATTTGAGAATGTCGGCGTGATCAGCATGAAGCTTGCGCAAAAACTCGCGCTCAAAATGGCCGACCTTCGATTTTTCAATCTTGTCGAGATGGCCCTGGGTGCCGGCAAAAATGACGCAGACCTGCTCTTCAACCTGCAATGGCGAGAACTGGCCCTGCTTCATCAGCTCGGTCAGTCGGTCGCCGCGCGCCAGAATGCGCTGCGTCGTCGCGTCGAGGTCGGAACCAAATTGCGCGAACGCCGCCAGTTCACGATACTGCGCCAACTCGCCCTTAATTTTACCAGCAACCTGTTTCATCGCCTTGATCTGCGCCGAAGACCCGACCCGTGACACAGAAAGACCGACATTCACCGCCGGCCGGATGCCCTGATAGAACAGATCGGTTTCAAGGAAAATCTGGCCGTCGGTGATCGAGATCACATTGGTCGGGATATAGGCCGAAACGTCGTTCGCCTGGGTCTCGATGATCGGCAGGGCGGTCATTGAACCACCGCCATTGTCCTCGTTCAGCTTGGCCGCCCGCTCCAAAAGGCGCGAGTGAAGATAGAAAACATCGCCCGGATAGGCTTCACGACCCGGCGGGCGACGAAGAAGCAGCGACATCTGGCGATAGGCGACGGCCTGTTTCGACAAATCATCATAGATGATCAATGCGTGCATGCCGTTATCGCGGAAGTATTCGGCCATCGCGCAACCGGCGAACGGCGCAAGGAATTGCAGCGGCGCAGGCTCAGAGGCCGTCGCGGCGACAACAATTGTATATTCAAGGGCGCCATTGTCTTCGAGCGTCTTGACGATCTGAGCAACCGTCGAGCGCTTCTGGCCGATGGCGACATAAACGCAATAGAGTTTCTTTGACTCATCATTGCTGGCGTTGATGTCTTTTTGATTGAGAATGGTGTCGATGCAAATCGCCGTCTTGCCGGTCTGGCGGTCGCCGATCACCAGTTCGCGCTGACCACGACCGACCGGGATCATCGCATCGATCGCTTTGATGCCGGTCTGCATTGGTTCGTGTACAGATTTGCGAGGCAGAATGCCTGGCGCTTTCACGTCAACGAGACGGCGTTCGCTCGCCTCAATCGGACCCTTACCGTCAATCGGCTCGCCGAGCGGATTGACGACACGCCCGAGCAGGCCCTTGCCGACAGGAACGTCAACAATCGCCTGGGTGCGCTTAACGGTGTCGCCTTCTTTAATCTCACGGTCTTCGCCGAAGATTACGACACCGACATTATCCGCTTCAAGGTTCAAGGCCATGCCTTTGATCCCGTTTGCGAACTCAACCATCTCGCCGGCCTGAACGTTGTCGAGGCCGTAAACGCGGGCGATGCCGTCGCCGACCGACAAGACCTGGCCGATCTCGGACACTTCGGCGTCTTTACCGAAGTCCTTGATCTGTTGCTTCAGGATCGAAGAAATTTCTGCGGCTTGGAGCTCCATGGGTCTTACGCCTCTTTCATCACGGATTTCATACGATTAAGTTTAGTACGCAGCGACGAGTCTATCATTTTGGAACCGACCTTGACGATGAGTCCGCCAAGAAGGTCTGGATCGACACTGGTTTCAAGATTGACCGCCTTACCGACCACAGATTCAATTTCACTGCGCAGGCGACGGGATTGATCTTCGCTGAGCGTCGCGGCCGAAACCGCTTCCGCAGAAACCTCGCCGCGGTGATCAGCGAGCATGCCCTGATACGCCGCGATCATGTCTTCAAGCGCGCCGAGACGGCGGTTTTTCGCAACGAGGCTGAGAAAATTCTTGGTCATAGCGCCAAGGCCCGCCTGGTCAGCGAGAGCGACGATTGCACGCAGTTGATCATCCGCGCCATAAACAGGGCTCTTGAGAAATTCTCTGAACTCGGGCGCAACCGCGACCGCAGCGCTGAACGTATTCAAATCCGCTTCAATCGCCTCAAGCGCATCCGCCTCGATCGCAAGATCGAATAAGGCGGCGGCGTAGCGGCCGGCGACGCCGAATCGGATGGCTATATCAGTAGACACCAGGGCTCTCTTTAGTTCCTGCGTGAGGTCGCTCGGAAGAGCACACCTAACTGGTTGAATTTACTTACAGATTAGAGGTTCCCATCCGGCGATCGCCGGGGCCCCTTAGGTAGATCGCGCGGGGGATAGCATGGGCCCCGCCGCGACGCAACAAAACTGTCTGCGGCGGAATGGCTAGCCGCCATCAGCTGAGTGTGGCCCCCGCATCGGGCAAGGCTCCCATTTAGAACATTCCGTGCCGCCTTATCCGTGTTCGGAAATACACTTAATTCTGTTTATTGAATTTGAGAGTCAAAGTCAGGAGTCAAACCAACCCACTTCATCTCAAAGAAAAGAATAAGGATCGATATCCACAATCCGTCGAACCGATGCAGGGGTTTTTACACGTGAAAGCCAGGCTTTGAGATAGGCTTGAAGATTAACGTCGCGTCGCGCTTTGACCAGCAATCGTATACGCACTTCTCCGCGCAATCGATAAAGGGGCGCGGGCGCTGGTCCCCAAACTTCAACACCATCGGCTTTTGGGGCTGCGGAAGCGAGCGTGCGCGCCGCATCCTTCGCCGTCTTTTCATTCCTTGAACGAAGCAAGATTGCAGCAAGACGCCCAAACGGCGGAAACGACAATTGACGACGCCCCTCCGCCTCGGCCGCCAGAAAGGCGTTGCGATCTCCGCTTAATAGCGCCTCAAAAACCGGCGCGGCCGGTTGATAGGTCTGCAATAACGCTCGACCAGGCTTTTGCGCCCGTCCGGCGCGGCCTGCCACCTGGGTCAATAACTGATACGTCCGCTCGGCTGCCCGCAAGTCACCCCCAGACAGGCCGAGATCAGCATCAACAACGCCGACGAGTGTGAGATTAGGAAAATGATGTCCCTTCGCGACAACTTGCGTCGCCACCAGAATATCGATCTCACCCGCCTCCATGGCGTCAAGGATGGCGCGCATCGCCGTGGGTGTCGGCGCTGTGTCGGAAGAAAGTAACTCAAGCCTTGCATGAGGCCAGCGTGCACGCGCTTCTTCCGCGACCCGTTCGATCCCGGGACCACAGGCCGAAAGCCCCCCGACGGCATTACACGCCGGGCAGGCATCAGGCTTTGCCATCGAGAATCCTGTATGATGGCATACAAGCCGGTTTTCGAAGCGATGTTCGACAAGCCAGGTATCGCTGTCAGGCGCTTTCATACGATGACCGCAGCGGCGACAGATCGTAAGTGGGGCGTAGCCGCGCCGGTTCAAGAAAAGCAAAGTCTGCTCGCCACGGGAAAGCGTTTCATCAACCGCGCTGGTCAGCGCCGGTGAAAGCCATGCGCCACGCTCAGGCGGATGTTGACGCAAGTCGACCAGACTGAGGCCGGGCGTCATAGCCCCGCCAAAGCGCGACGGAAGAGTGACAGACCTATAACGACCGCGCGCTGCATTGACGGCCGTTTCGAGCGACGGCGTCGCTGACGCCAAAAGAACAGGAAACCCGGCCCGAGCACCGCGCACGACAGCCATGTCACGCGCTTGATAAATCACGCCCTCTTCTTGTTTATAGGCGCTTTCATGCTCTTCATCGACGATGATCAGTTTAAGGTTCTTATAGGGTAAAAACAGCGCCGACCTGGCCCCCACGACAAGCCGGGCCTGTCCTTCAAGCACGCGCCGCCACACGCGGCGCCGAGCCGCCAACCCAATATCGGAGTGCCAAGCCGCAGGCGCGGCGGCGAATCGCTCCTCAACACGCTTCAAAAATGGCAGCGTGAGGGCGATTTCAGGTATCAAAATCAGAACCTGCGCGTCTGGTTCTTTCTCCAGCACTGTCGCGGCAGCCTCAAGATAAACTTCGGTTTTTCCGGACCCAGTCACGCCGTCGATCAGGACCGTACCGGCGCCGCCCGCATCGATCCCCCTCACGATTTGCCCTATCGCTTCAGCCTGTGCGGGAGATAATGACCGACCTTTCCGCGCCAGATCAGGCGTCTCGAATGGTGGGTCAGGATCAATGTTAACCGGGCGCAAGACGCCCGCCTTAACAAGACCACGCACGGCGCCTTCGCCAACACGAGCGGCTTCAGCGATTGCCCGCGCCGACATTGGTGCAACCGCATGTGCGGGCCTGTCCTTGAATACCGACAAAATAGCCTGGCGCTGCGGCGTCATCCGATCCGGCCCAAGACTTGTCGTTTCGTACCCAATCCCGCCTTTCGGCGGCGCCAACGCTTCACCGGAACGCATCACCATGCGCAACACAGCACCTGCGGGAAACATCGTATACGCCGCAACCCAATCGACAAAATCAAGGATTTCAGGTGCGAGAGGCGGAGCCTCAATCACATCCTCAACCGATTTTAACCGAGCCGAGTCAAGCGGTTCAATCGCTTCCCCCGGCCATACGACGCCCAAAACCGAGCGCTTTCCGAATGGTGCGCGCACCCATCGCCCCGGCACGGGTTGAGACGCGGCTGGAGCAAGATAATCAAAGGCCTTAAAAAGCGGTAGCGGAAACAAGACCTTGACGCGCACCATCCCTGTCAAATCAAAAATCTTGTTGGTTTTCTTATTCTTCACCATAAAGCTCGTCAGACGCGCTTGATCCCGCAGCCGGTTTCGGCTGAATTACGATCCTACCTGTGGCGAAACGGCGGACCGACGCAATGCGTATCTTTTTAATCATTCTGATAGCTGGAATTTTTGCGACAAACAGTGCTGAGGCAAAATACAGCCTGTGCAATAAAACCAGCTATGCGCTTTCGGCCGCGATTGGCTATGTCGATGGCGACCGGCTGGCGACCCGCGGTTGGTGGCAATTGCGGCCCGGCCAATGCAAGGTGGTCCTGACTGAACAGACCAATCCCGGGCGCTATTTTATTTATGCTGAAGCCATCCCTGGCCACCGCGGGCCGATGCGGGTCTGGTCACGGGATACGCCGCTTTGCGTTGAAAACTCTGGCTTCTTTAATCTGCGAAACCAGGAAATCTGCCGCGATGATCCGACTCGCCAGCGCCAGTTTTCCGATGTTGAAATAACAGCCGCAGCAGGCGGTAACTGGCAGACGGATTTTGCCGAAGCCTCCAGTTTTACAATCTACTCCGCCGAAGTCGCCGGCGTGCAGCGTTTATTGCGTGACATCGGAAAAAAAGTTCAGTCAATCGACGGCACTTTGGGTCGTGAAACCAAGCGTCATATCGAGGCCTACCGTAAAGAAAAGGAACTTGGCAGAGGATCTAATATCGACGAGGCGCTCATAGACGCGCTGATCGAAGACGCCAATGCGCGCGAGACCAAGCTCGGGTTCTTCTTTTGCAACAAAACGGCCGAACAGGTCTGGGGCGCAATCGCGATCCCGGATGAAGGCGAGCACTATTCGAGCAAAGGGTGGTGGCAACTAGACGCAGGCGAATGTGTAAAAGTTTTAAAGGGTGAGCTCCAAAAAGATCATTACTACGTATACGGTGTTATAGAAGAAGGTCTCACAGAACGCCGCCTATCGGGAGGCGACCGCGAATTCTGTGTTAACGCTGTCAAGTTTGACATTACAAGTGAACTTTCATGCGCCGACCAGGACTTGGAAGCGGCGAACTTCAAAAAGATTGAAATTGGCGGTGCGCCATCAACCACGTTCGATTTTCTTCCCGATATGTTCGTCGGCCCACCAACGCAGTGATGTGATTACCTGATGGTGGACCTTACACATATTGACGCCTGGGTTTTCGACCTCGACAACACCCTCTACCCTGCAAAGTGCCAATTGTTTGCGCAAATCGACGCGCGAATGACAGAATTCGTCAAGGACGCTTTAGGGCTGCCGCATGACGAAGCACATCGTCTGCAAAAAGAATATTACGTCCGTTACGGCGCCACGATGTCCGGGTTAATGATCGAGCACAAAGTCCCGCCAGATGAATTTCTAGATTATGTTCATGAGATCAAACTCGACGCAGTCACTCACAACGCTGCGCTTGCCGAAAATATCGGCGCTCTCCCAGGGAAACGGTTCATCTTCACAAATGGCTCCGAACGTCATGCTGCGAATGTGACGTCAAAGCTCGGTATCAACCACCTATTCGACGACGTGTTCGACATAAAGGCCGCGCAGTACACGCCCAAACCTTATCGGGAAACCTATGAACGCTTCCTCAAGCACCACGCCGTTCGTGCAAAAAGCGCCGCGATGTTTGAAGATCTCGCACACAATCTGGAGGCGCCTCACGCCCTCGGCATGACGACCGTCCTTGTGTGTTCAGATGCCGAATGGCTCGCCAATGAGCCTGTCGAGAAGCGGCCGGCGCGTCTCGGCGACACAGCCGAACACGTCCATTACTCAACAACAGACTTGACAGCATTCCTTGGGCGCGTGAAGACCACCGAACGCGTGTGAGACGTTCACGCGCCGTCTACGGAGGATCGCATGACGGATTTCGCTCAACTTGCAGGGATTATAGACCGTGCCTGGGAGAACCGGGAAGACGCCAGCCCGGAAACCCGGGGCGAGATCCGCGATGCGGTCGAGACAGCGCTTGATCTGCTCGACCGGGGCGAGGCGCGCGTCGCCGAAAAGAGTGACAAAAACTGGGTCGTCCATCAATGGCTGAAAAAAGCTGTGCTTTTATCGTTTCGCCTCAACCCCAACATCAACATTGGCGGTGGGCCCGGCGGCGGCGGATGGTGGGACAAAGTCCCGTCAAAATTCGAGGGTTGGGGGGCAGCGGACTTCGAGCGGGCAGGCTTTCGGGCGGTCCCGCCTGCTGCTGTGCGCCGGGGCGCCTATGTGGCGCCGTCCGCAGTTTTGATGCCGTCCTATATTAATATCGGCGCTTATGTGGGTGAGGGTGCGATGATCGACACCTGGGCGACGGTCGGATCTTGCGCGCAGATCGGCGCCAAATGTCATATCTCCGGCGGCGTCGGAATCGGCGGAGTGCTGGAACCTTTGCAAGCAACCCCGGTCATCATCGAAAATAACGTATTTATCGGCGCCCGCTCGGAAGTCGCTGAGGGCGTGATCGTGCGAGAAGGTTCGGTCTTGTCGATGGGCGTTTATCTTGGCGCATCGACAAAGATCGTTGATCGCGAGTCGGGCAAAATTTTATATGGCGACGTCCCGCCCTATTCTGTTGTCGTCGCGGGTTCACTGCCTTCAAAGAAGGGCGGTCCAAACCTGTACTGCGCCGTCATCGTAAAACAGGTGGACGAGAAAACGCGATCAAAAACATCCGTCAACGAATTGCTGAGGGATTGACGTTGAACGGCATAGACGCCAGCTGTTTTGTTTGCCGCCCATCCTTCGCGACGCCTTGCCGGCTTCTCGCCGTCAGGGCTCCTCAGGATGAGGATCTCTGTGTTGCAACAAAGGTAACCCTCATCTTGAGGAGTATTCGCCGTGTCAGCGGAGAATGCGTCGCGAAGGATGGGTTACAATCTCGATCGGATTTTTATTTCGCGATGGCGCGGCAGATCGCCCCTAATACTGTTCACCGTCCTTCCGGCAGGGCGGGGCCCATTGCCCGTCTTTCTTGATCATTATCATGTCAACATCCAGATCGGTGTATCGGCACACTTCGTCTTGTGCGCGCGCGCCAATTTCAAGATAGACGACGTTTTTGCCGGAACGGTTGACCAGATGATGCCCGTTCGCGACGCCGGCCTTGAACGCCGCCGCATCGCCGGCGCAAAGACGGGTTTCGCCGTCGTCCTCGACCAGCATCGCCTCGCCTTCGAGCATATAGATGAATTCATCCTCCGATTCATGCCAATGACGGTGCGCCGACGCCGCCCCCGGCGAAAGCCGCGTCAGGTTGACGCCAAACTGGTCGAGCCCGCCGGCGTCGCCGAGCTTTTGTTTCGAGCGCCCATCGACAATGCCGGCATATTCCTGCGGATAACCCGTACCAGTGCGCGCCTGGATCTTTTTAATGTCAATTTTCGGCATTGTTCGAATGCTCCTTTAAGCGGAAGTTTCTTGTTAGAGGCAATCGGCTAGTCTACCAAAACATCATGGCTGAAATCGACCCTTTAGAACTGGCGCGCACACTGATCCGCCACCCCTCGATTACACCGGCGGGTGAGAGCGTGCTGGACGTCGTGGAGGACAGACTCAAAAGCCTCGGGTTTTCCTGCACGCGGCTGGTTTTTGAGGAGGAAGGCGAGACGCCGGTCGATAATCTCTACGCACGATACGGCAACCGCAAACCGAATTTCTGTTTCGCCGGACATGTGGACACCGTGCCTCCAGGAGATAAGTCGGATTGGTCCCTGCCGCCTTTCGATGGCGTTATCAAAGATGATTATCTATGGGGGCGGGGCGCTGTCGATATGAAAGGCGCGATCGCCGCCTTTATCGCCGCCGCCGCCAGATCGACCACTAATGGAAAAATACCCGGCTCGTTGAGCCTCCTCATCACCAGTGACGAAGAGGGGCCAGCGGTCAACGGCACGCGGAAAGTTCTACAATGGATGCGCGAGCAAGGTGAGGTCATTGACCATTGCCTGGTGGGCGAACCGACAAACCCGGCGGAAATCGGCGATATGGTGAAGGTCGGCCGCCGCGGAAGTATTAATTGCTGGCTCACCGTTGAGGGTCGTCAGGGCCATGTGGCCTATCCGGACCGGGCGCAAAACCCCATTCCCGCCCTTATGACGAAATTGTTGGCGTTGAGCGAAACGTCCCTCGATGAAGGGTATGAGCATTTTCAACCGTCGAGTCTTCAGGTTACGGACATTCATATTGGAAACCCAGCACATAATATAATCCCTGCGCGCGCAGTAGCGCGGTTCAATGTCCGCTTCAACCCAACCTGGACTGGCAAATCAATTGAGGCATGGTTGCGTGATCGACTCGACCGTCTCGCAACCTCATCAGGATTAAGCTATCATCTTAAGGTGGTTGTTTCTGGCGAAGCGTTTTTAACCACTGACCAGGCATTTATTTCCTTAATCGCCGACAGCGTCGAAACATGCACCGGGCGCAGACCTGAGTTCTCCACATCCGGCGGCACATCTGATGCCCGTTTCATAAAGGATTACGCGCCTGTGGTTGAGTTTGGTTTAATCGGCGCCACCATGCATCAAATCGATGAGCGCGTGTTATTATCGGATATTGATATGCTTACGGATATTTATCAGCATATTCTGGACCGGTATTACATTACTTTTGGAGATGCGTCGTGATCACCCTTGATTATGCCGCCAACAACCTGATTGGCGCCTGGAAGATGGCGTGGGGGTTGAACAGTTGGGAGGAGCGCGTCGATCACTCAACGGATGGCGTATTTCTTTCGTTTTGGGCGATAGCCGTCGCCGCACCGCTTTCCCTTTTATTTGTATCCTCAGTACGCCGCGCAGCGCGAGTGACGCCGGACTTTCCCGAAACACCCGTTCTGCAAGCCCCGATAGCATTAATGGTCGCTTCAGACTTCATCGCTTTTGTACTCTTCATCGCAATCAGTCTGTTTTCCCTGGTCATGATCGCACGACGTCTCGGCGCGTACCGACAAATCTCTCTGCTCATTGTAGGGTTTAACTGGTCGCAAGTCTTTGTCGGCGCGATTTTAGCCTTACCCGTAACTGTAATGGGAATAACAGGAAGCAAGAATTTAGCAGCGGCGCTGTTTTTGCCTGCGGTCGCTTTTTCCGGCGCCATCTTTTGGGGAATATTGAGACGCAGCCTGCCGCTCAATGTGACCATGACAATCGCTGCTATCGTATTGCTGATGCTTATCAGTGTGATCACTGACTCTGTGGTGAATGGGTTTGCGCTTTTCGCCTATCAGGCTTTCTCATAATCGGCTTGAAGAAAGTAAAGGCCGCAAGCTGGCGCCACAGGTCCGCACTCTGAACGATCACACGACTGGAGCACGGCTTTCAGTTTGGACGGCGCCCAACGTCCAAGTCCCACCTTCACAAGAGATCCAGCGAGAGACCGCACCTGACTATGCAGGAAAGACGGCGCGGAGCAATCAATTGTCACCTTTTCTGCATCGCGCTTCACGGAGATTGCACTCAATGTTTTGATTGGGGAGGTCGCCTGACATTGCGCTGTGCGGAAGGTTGAAAAATCATGCTTGCCGGTGAGCAATTGAGCTGCTTCATGCATAACGGCGGCATCGATCGGTGCGGAAACCTGCCAGGCGCGGTTGCGTTTAAGCGCAATGGGTGAACGACGGTTGATAATCTCGTAGCGGTAATGACGGGCAATGCATGAAAACCGTGCGTGGAACTGATCACTCACCCGTTCTGCTGACAGAACGGAAATCGGAGCCGGTTTGAGGTATTGGTTGATCGCATCGCGCACCGTATCGGGCATGTAGTCTTTGGGCAGATCAATATGAGCCGTCATGGCGATTGCGTGGACACCCGCATCGGTGCGGCCTGCAGCGAATATTACGGTTTCCTCACCGCAAAGGGCTTCTGCCGCTGATTCGAGGGCGGCCTGAATTGACGGTGCATTATCCTGTCTTTGCCAACCAGAATAAGGTGTGCCGTCATATTCAATAAGGAGCTTAAAACGGGACATTGATCTAAAGCTTCCGCCCAACATCGAGTGAGGCGCCACGTAGAAAAACATCAGCTTCTTGCACAGCTTTCCCTGCACGCTGTAGACGGACAAGCTCAATGGCGCCGTCACCGCACGCCACAATGAGGCGACCATCATTTTCAAGAATTCCTCCAGGAGCGCCGCTCCCATCCACCAGGCGGGAGAAGAGCACCTTTACGCGGATCGGATCTTTTTCCGTTGGCGCTTCGAACCAGGCGCCGGGGAACGGCGACAGTCCGCGAATATGGCAGTCGACCTCATGCGCCGGGCGCAACCAATCGATACGAGATTGCGCCGGAGTTATCTTTTCCGCGTAAGTGACGCCTTGTTCCGCCTGCGGGGTTTCTATCAGCGCGCCCCGCTCTACCGCTGCGAGCGCACGCGGCATCAGCTGGGCGCCAATTTGTGCAAGCCGGTCATGGAGTGATCCCGTCGTGTCCTCTGGCTTGATCTCGACTATCTCGGAAAGGAGCACCGGCCCGGTATCGAGCCCCGCCTCCATACGCATCACCTGCACCCCGGTCTGATCGTCACCCGCCATAATCGCTCTGTGAATGGGGGCCGCTCCGCGCCAACGCGGCAATAGAGAAGCATGCAGATTAAAACAGCCATATCGAGGCGCATCAAGTACGGCTTGAGGCAAAATCAGCCCATAAGCGACAACCACAGCCGCATCAACATTAAGCGCATGAAAAATGTCACGCTCCGTTTTAGGTTTAAAAGATCGCGGTGTGTGAACATCCAACCCATGGTCCTCCGCAAACCGATGAACCGGAGAGGGTGTTACATGGTGACCTCGGCCAGAGGGTTGCGGTGCGCGCGTATAAACCGCAACGACGTCATGGCCGGCGGTTAGAAGTTCGGCCAAAACCGGAACAGAAAAAGCGGGCGTCCCCATATAAGCGAGGCGCATGATGCGAATTCTCCTAATAGGTCGTGTCGCTCGCGCCACACTGGCAATATTATCAGTCGCTACTCTGCGGCAGCGAGTCGTTGGTCTTTTTTAAGCTTCCTGAGGATTCGATCGCGTTTCAAGCGGGACAAATGATCGATGAACAGAACGCCCTCAAGGTGATCCATCTCATGTTGAATGCAGGTCGCCAACAGCCCTTCCGCCTCGAGACTTTGAGCGTTACCCTGATAATCGAGATAACGCACGGTGCACGCGGTCGGGCGTTCGACATCCTCATAATAATCCGGAACCGAGAGACACCCTTCTTCATAAAGCCCAGATTCTTCCGAGGGATTATGGATTTCAGGGTTAACAAAAAAGCTCGGCTGAGGGTCCTCGTCATCACGGGCCAAATCGATGACAATCACCCGCAAGGGAATGCCAATCTGGATCGCCGCCAACCCGATACCAGGGGCGGCGTACATCGTCTCAAGCATATCATCCATGATCGTCCGCAACGCATCATCCACTTTCACGACAGACTTCGACACCTCACGCAGGCGCGGATCAGGGGCGATCAATATTTCTCTAACAGCCATGAATTGTCACCTATGGCCGACATCGGCATCCGTCAAGACCCTCGCGAAGCGCTCTAAGTCCTCGCAAGTGCAGCCTTTTTCCGTTATACTCGTTACATAGCACAATTGGGCGCACAGGGATCGGCATGACTTTCCAGACCCAGGGCCTAAAATATTTGGCCACAGGCGATGATGCTCTGGACCAGGCGGTCACGACCGTTGAACCGTTAATCACCGGGTCTGCGCCTATCCTTTGGGGCGGTTTTGCGATTTTCGCGGCGGTCTTTTTTATCACTCTCATGTTGATCATGCGCGGACGTCTTGCCAAGCCACGCCAGACAGAAAACCCCGAGCCGGATCAACACGCTTTTCAGGCTGCCGAAGATACCTACGAGGACATTAACCGTGACGACCCTCCAGCTCATGACCTGACTGATGATAAAAGCGCACACCACGATGAAGGTCTCGTATTCGACCAAGACCCTCCTGACGATCATGACGCAGAGAAAACCGAGCGTCCCAAAAGGATGCCATTTGTAAATCTATTCTTTTCGAAAAAAGCGCGGTCTCAAAACGTGATTCATGAAGGCGACCTCAAAGAGTCGCCAGTCGAGCTTGCTGATCTTCCTGATACCGACGGGCGCACTGATGTTTCGCATGATTTTAAGTCCGAATTTAACATAAAGGCCGCTGAAGCCGCGCGACATCAAGCCGAATCCGAGATCGCTGAAATGAAACGCCGCGCCGCCGATGAGGCTGAGGCTTTATGGAGACGCACAGAAGAAGACGCTGCGCGTTCTCTTCATGCCGCGGAAGAGGAATTTGCAAGAGCCCGTCAACATACAGCGGAAACGGAACGGGCTCGAGCTCGCGCCGAAGCAGAAATACAAGCAGAGGCCATAAGGTTGGCGGCTGAGATACGCAATGAGACAGATCGCGAGGCCGACTTTGAGCAGCGAAAACTAACCGCTGCCTTCGAACGATGCTCGCAATCCATATCCGCGATAGAACAGACAATCGCCAGTCAGACCAATGCACAGCGCAAAGAAAGTGATGACCTAAGAAGTGACCTGGCAGCGCAGTTTGAAGACCGCTTTACGGCGTTTACGCGTTTTATCGAAGAGCAGATTAAAGCAACGCCAACCCCAGACATTTACGAGCAACAAAATCACCACCACGCATCTATCGAACAGCAAGTCCTCAGCTATTCCGAATCCGTATCACATCAATTAGCCGCTCATCGCGATACAATGATTGCGGCGATGGTTCACTTGGCAGACAAGATCAATTCACTCGCCACCGCTCCCGAAGACGTCAACCGCTTAGCGCGTGAATTGAGTGCGTTGCGAACTTCTCTGGACACCAAGTTTCATGTCCCCGTTTCACCGCTCGTTCAGCTCTCGGATATTGTACGAAATACATTGGCGCCCTCAACATTTGAGCTGCGCGCATTGATGTCTAACAACCGCAAAGCCGACTGCCTTATTCATCTTGCCGAGCCGTTGAAATCGATAGCCGTCGATGCGCGCTTTCCTGTTGAGGCTTTTCGTCAGCTCAGTGAAAATGACGATAATGAGACGGGCCGCGGGCGTGCGGAAAATACGTTCCGTCGTACGGCCCTCAATCACATCGTAGACATTGTCGAACATTTGATCGTTCCTGGTCAAACCGTTGATTCAGCCGTGATGTTTCTGCCATCAGAAACGATGCTCTCAACATTGCACAGCCGCTTTCCCGATATCGTTCAAGACAGCTACCGCGCCCGTGTTTGGATCGTGTCACCGACCAGCTTCATGGCGACGCTGCATACGATCAGCGCCGTTCTTCAAGACGCTCAGAGGCAAGCTGAGGCGGCAAGCCATGTTCCCATCAAGAGCGGCCCCTCGCCGCTGAATACAGGCCAGTCGCATCCAGAAGTCACCACCCACGAACCGCAATTCAATGACGCAGATGAGCCCTGTTTCGAGCCATCATCTCCCGATTACCCTGCACAAAGCGTCAACCGCGATCCCGTCTCAACTCCGGATGAAAAAGCGCCTGAAGTGACGCCGCACCCTGTCGCCTCTCATGTCGACGAGGGTCTGTATTCACAGCCCCCAGCGGACCATGAGGATGATCAGCAGACAGAAGAGGAAGAACCCAAGCACCCGACAACCGCTCCGCGTCCGCAGCGCCCACCTTTTCCACTACAATAAACCGCAGCAGATCTGACAGCTTTATTCCTCAGCGCCTTCGTCTTCCGATGACGGCGGCGGCAACAAGTCGTCATTGCCACGCAATTGACGTGGTGACTGATCAATCTGCTTCAATTCCTCAATCGGCCTTTCGGCGCCAAGCCATTCATAATCCGCCAGACGGCGCGCACGGGTCAACACGCGACTCTCAAACCCGCCGACCACCTCGTCATATTTTTTGACAGCGTTACCCAACGCGCTCCCTAACCCCGAAAGGCGCCCGCTCAAAACACGCAAACTGTCGTGGAGGTCTTTGCCCATTTTCATGATGCTCTCAGCGTTGTCCGCCGCGTTAGCCTGGCGCCAATTGAACGCAACCGATTTTAGGATCGCGATCAAAGTTGTCGGAGACGCGATAAGAATCTTTTTTTCGAAGGCGTCCTGAAAGAGCTGAGGTCGAGCGTCCATAGCCCCAGCATAGTAATTCTCTCCCGGTACGAACATCACAACAAAATCAAGTGAATCCTTCAAGCTTTCTGCATATTCCTTTTTGCTCAAGAGTTTGACATGCGCCCAAAGATCATTGCCATGACGGACAAAATGGGCGACGCGCTCCGTCTCTGTCTCTGCATCGAGCGCATCCAGATAAGCATTTATAGAAACCTTTGAATCGACGGCGATGACGCGACTGCCAGGGAGACGAACGATCATATCGGGTTGCTTGCGCTGTTGATCGTCATCGTCGTGGTATTGCTGCTCGATAAAATCGACGTGCGCTGACATGCCCGCCATTTCGACCACATTGCGCAATTGTTCTTCTCCCCAACGTCCGCGTATCTTGGGACCAGAGCGAAGAGCGGTCGATAATTTCTGCGCTTCCATTCGCACATCATTACTGGATTTAACTAGATCGCCGATCCGACCGGAGAGTTCGCCCTGCGCTTTTTGTTGATGCTCGCGCATGTCGGAGAGGCCTTTTTCGTATCGGACCAGCGTCTCGCTGACTGGCCTCAAAAGGTCATCAACAGCTTTGCGCCGCTTGTCCGCGTCAGCGCTTTGTGCTTGGCGGTGACGCTCAAACGTTTCATTCGCACGCAGTAAAAAAGCCCGGTGCGCGCCGTCCAACAGCTCCGCCGTTGACGCTTTGAACTGCGTTTCCATTCGAGTTTTGAGTTCAGCCAATGCGCGCTCGCGTTCGGTCAGCCTGGTTGCGTTCACCGCTGCTTCGTTTTCGACACGCGTGCGGGTCGTCCGTTCGTCCTCAAGCGCCATTTTGAGAGCGGCGACTTCCGTAGCTCGGGTTTCCGCAGCGGAGAGGGCAATCCGCGTCTGTTCAAGATCTGCGCGTAATTCCATTTCACGGCGAACAAGTCGTGTTGACCGAATAAACAGAAAAACGACCACGCCGAGAGCAATCAGCGCGACCCAGAAAACAGGGGCCTCCGGCTGGAAGCCCGCATCAGCAAACCTTTTCAGTAACATTGCCTAATAGTAGATTGATTCGTGACTTTACCGGTCTGCGCTCTTGAACACGAAAAGCGCTGTCAGGGTATAGTTGATAAGCACCGTGAGGGCGATTGCAACTCCCTTGGCCCATAACGGGCCAATGCGCCCTGCGAGGACGCTCACCAACACGGTCGACAAGATCAGCGACAAGGCATGGGCGCTGAAGAACTTAAAATAGCCCCGCAGCGTGCGCGGCGCCGGCCGCCCATTTTCATGAAAAGTCACATGCGCGTTGAGAAAATAACTGCCGCTATTGGCGACAAAGAACGCCCCGGCATTGGCCAATGCAGGCATCACACCCAGGTAAACAAGCACAGCATAAGCGGAAAAATCGACCACCGTGTTGACAGCACCCACACCGCTGAACCGGACGAAACGGCTCCTGTGGCGCCTGATGATCGTGTCGTCTGTAGGATCTTTTGGGTCCGGCATGTCAGCCCGCGCGGCGCGACACTGCGCCCTGGTCGATTTTCAGGTTTACCTCGCCTTGCGACGGATCGGCGCCATCGCTATGGGCGCTTTCTTGACATCCTATATCTGACATCGCGATCTCATTCGTAAAATAGAGCGGTCGATGTTTCGTCTCGTTGAATACCCTTCCGAGATATTCGCCGATAACGCCGAGCACGCACAATTGCACACCGCCCAGAAAAAGAATCACGGTGATAAGCGTAGGGAAGCCCTGGACCGTTTCTCCGAAAATGGCGGTTTTCACAATGAACAAAGCACCCATGATAAAAGCGAACACCGCCGTTACAAAGCCGAGATAACTCGACAGCTTTAAGGGCGCCAGTGTCGAAGACGTCACGCCTTCAATCGAAAAATTCCACAATCGCCAATAATTCCATTTTGTCTTGCCGGCATGTCGCCGCTCACGGTTGTAAGGGACAGCCTTTGACGGGAAACCGATCCACGCGAATACGCCTTTCATGAAACGGTGTCGTTCACGCATCGCGCATACGGCATTCACCGCTTTGCGGCCTAGCAGACGAAAGTCACCGACATTTTCCGGAAGCTCGACCGGACCTGAGCGGCGCATCAAACGATAGAACATCAGTGCTGTGAGTTTCTTCAACCAACCGTCGCCATGGCGCTTGCGTCTTTGCGCATAGACGACATCATACCCCTCGCGCCACCCTGCAATCAGACTACCGATTAACTCCGGGGGATCCTGCAGGTCGGTATCGATAACAACCACCGCATCACCTCGCGCCGCATCAAGACCGGCTGTGAGAGCAATCTCTTTACCAAAATTTCGACTGAGATCGACAATCGTCGTATTGGGGTGGCGCTCGCGAAGGGCGTACATCATCGCTAACGTTCTATCGCGCGATCCGTCATTCACAAAAACAACCTCAAACGGTTGTTCGAGGGCGGTCATTGCGCGACGAAGACGACGGTGAAAATCGAGCAACACAGCCTCTTCGTTGAAGGCCGGGCAGACGATCGACAACAGCGCCGGGCGGTCCTCTTTGCGTTGAGCGGGTATCGATGCCGCGTCGTTCATGCCAATCCTTTTCGCTCTGTTTCCTGTATTCGAACGCTAATCCTTTATTTATGCGTTAATCATACGGTTCATTCCCCTGAACAGGGCGATGAACATGATAATGAACGCTGTAGCGCACACACCGATATTCGACCGGTTCGACATCCGATTCTCACGGGTTCAAGTTCTGGCTGTCGCCGGGGTGCTGTTGATCACCTCCCTTGGGGTATTCCTTTTCCAAATCGCTTCCTCACATGACCCTTTTTTGCCCAACGGCGTGCCTTTAGGGGGCGATTTTATCGCATTTTGGAGCGCAGCCCGCGGCGTTGTGGCCGGTCACGCAGGGGATTTATACAATAGCGCATTTTTTGAATCCTGGCTTCAAACCATGGTCCCGGCGGAGAACCCTTATGACCTGACCTGGCAATATCCACCGAGTTATTACTTTCTCATCCTGCCGCTGGCTTTTTTGCCCTATTCAGCCGGCTATGCCGCATGGACAGGCGGATCATTGATCGCTTTCGCCGCTACGGGCTATGTGATCGGATTGCGCGAGCGCTGGCTTTTCGTCGTCCTTTCCGCACCAGTCGTCTTTAACGCAGCCATCACCGGACAAAACGGATTTCTAACCGCAAGTCTCCTCGCCGGCGCGGCGCTGTTGCCAGACCGGCGCCCGATGATCGCAGGTCTTTGCGCTGCCCTTTTGACCGTGAAACCCCAACTCGGTCTTCTCTTGCCGATAGCGTATGCGGCGGGTGGGTGTTGGAGAGCGTTCGGTTGGGCGACGGTCGGCACAGTCTTCCTTGGTCTTGCGAGCGTCATCGCTTTCGGCGTTGAACCCTGGCTTCACTTCCCTGAAGGCGCAGCCCTGGTTTCAGAACGGTTGAGCGATGGGGTTATGCCGCTTTTTAAAATGCCAACGACATTTGCCGGTTTCATGTTGGCGGGCGCGCCTAAGGCCTTGGCGTTATCAGTACACAGTGTAATAGCATTCTGTGTCATGGGGACCGTCGCCATCGTCTGGCGACGGGTTCGAGAGCCCGACCTCCGCGCAGCCATACTGTGCACCGGCGTATTTTTCATTTCGCCTTATATCTATTATTATGAACTGGTTGTCGCCGCGTTGCCCATAGCCCTGGTCGCTAAACGCGCCATGAAATCTGGTTGGCTCAAATATGAGCAGCTTTCATTCGGGATGCTGTTTTTGATTCCAATGTTCATTCCGAGCGCCGCCTATCGTTTCGGACTTCACATAGGGTTTGGCGTAAGCGTCATCGCTTTTCTCATTGTGATGCGGCGTATTCGCTCCACTCACCCGGACTTCAGGCTTTTACGGCGTCAAAAATCCGCGCTTCTCGCCTGAATAAATCACGTACGCCAGCGCAATGTCGCGGGCGCCAGCGGATTAACGAATGCGCCCGATGGCGGGCGCTCGATCCAGGCGCGTTTCAACCGGTAGTACCATTTCGCAGGCTCATCCGGATCGCCGACATAAAGCGGCGTTGTTGTCATGCGCGAGAGGTTTTTATTCTGCTCCCGGAGCATCGCGCCATCCTGCGCCAGAAAATTCGCAGACATCCGTCCAAGCACGGGCTTAAGCAGGGTCAAGATGGGCATATCCCAAAAGATCATGTGCGTGATTCGCGCAAACCCATCTTCCTCCGGTGTAATCGCCGTCAGACCGAGAATAAACCGGTTGGCGTTACGGATGTTTTCATACCGCAAGGCAGGCAGCCTGAATTCGATCTCCGTCGTCGGCGCGCCACCAAGCATTTTGTAAATTCGGCTATTCGAAGAAGGACGGTGAGCAGGCATTTTGAACCCGAATTCAGTCGGTTCGAAGGTCTTGACCTTGTCTTGAAGCCCCGCGCCCTCGCGCCACCACCATTGTCTGTGTACGAACGGCGTGTGAGCAGGATCGACGAGGCCGATTACTGTTTCGTCGTAAGGACCTTCGGCCTGCGCGACCGTGACAATCTGTGGCCGGAACGATGGCGGCAAGCCTGTTGATGGAGGGGCAATTGCCGGCTTTGCCGCTTTCGTACGGTCAGTGTCCTCCGGCCGGAAAATCCACACAATGCCATTTTCTTCGTGAACCGGGAAGCGGCGCACCGCAATCATCGAGGAGTCGAACGCGCTGTCTGAATGGAGCGCCGGGATCGCCGCGCAAACCCCGTCGCGCGCGCCGATCCGCCAACCGTGATAGGGGCATTCAACGCTCGGCCCGCCTTGATCGCTTTCGACAATGCGGCCAGCTGAAAGCGGCGCAGCGCGGTGGGGACAGACATCGAACAGAGCAAACGCCTCGCCCTCTTTGGTGCGGCCCAGCACGACCGGTTCGCCCCAAAAGATGCGCCGTAAAAGCGCGCCGTGGGCGATATCGCGTGACAGACAGGCGAAATACCAAAGACCGGAAAGAAGCGTCTGATCGTCGCGCACCGCAAATCCCTTGATAATTCCAACAGCCTTTTTCTATTCATTAAATCGTGAAAGAGCGCCAGTATCTTTTTTTCACGTTTTCGACAAAATACTTACGGCTACTTTTTTGAACACGCATTAGAATGGCCTTCGCGTTTTCATCGCGGCCGCAAGCGTGCCTTCATCAAGATAGTCGAGTTCTCCGCCGACCGGCACACCTTGAGAAAGGCGCGTGACCGTCACACTGCATGTCAACAACTGCTCAGTCAAATAATGCGCCGTAGTCTGACCATCCACCGTGGCGGCAAGCGCCAACACGACTTCGCTCACGTCATCCACTCCCGAACGCGCAACCAGCCCCCCGATATTAATGTCATCGGGCCCGACGCCATCGAGCGGCGACAACAACCCGCCGAGCACATGATAGCGCCCGCGATGGGCGCCGGCGCGCTCCAGCGCCCACAGATCGGCGACATCCTGCACCACACACAGCACCGAAGTATTGCGTTGCGGATCGGCGCAGACGGCGCAAGGGTCAATGGAATCCCAATTGCCGCAGACCGAGCACGCCTTGACCTTGTCGGCGGCGTCAGCGAGCGCAAAGGCCAGCGGGCGCATCACCGGTTCGCGTTTTTTCAAAAGATAAAGCGCCGCACGCTTCGCCGAACGCGGCCCCAGCCCCGGCATTTTGGTGAGGAGATCAATCAGGCGCTGTAATTCGGGACCGATGGTGGATGCGGGCATTTTTAAACCTTACGACAATTACTAGGACTGTGCGCTCAAACTTCTGCCAAAGTAAAATTCCTGCCCCCCCGGCCATAATGTTGTCCCATCGCGGCAAACACCTTAACGGTGTTGCACTTGTTCCGTGAACTCGTGGGACCCATTCTTCGTTCCACACTGGATTCCCGCATTCGCAGGAAAGAGCGGAGAAGGGAACGTCATCCCGGACGTTACACGAGCCCAAAACCGCAGGGTTTTGGCCTGCGAGTGTTAGATCCGGGATCCAGGGCTGCTTGCTCCGTGCGCGCTGTCCTGGATCCCGGATAGCTCGTTTTGCCAGCCAAATCATAGATTTGGGGCAAACCGGCTTCCGGGATGACGGCTTTGTTGGGTATGCACCTCTAAAACGGCAGTTTCATGCCCGGCGGCAGGGGCAGGCCAGCGGTCAAGGTTTTCATTTCATCCGCAGACTGAGTCTCCAGTTTGGCCTTGGCGTCGTTGATCGCGGCGGCGATCAAGTCTTCAAGAACGTCGCCCTCGTCCGGGTTAATGAGATCTTTTTCAATCACAACTGACTTCGCATAACCCTTGCCGTTGAGGGTCACTTTGACCATACCAGCGCCGGCCACGCCCTCGACTTCCATCTCGGCGATCTTTTCCTGAATTTCCTGCATTTTCGCCTGCAGGCCCGCCGCCTGTTTCATGATGTCGCCAAGGTCTTTCATCGCCGCCTCTTCCGTAAACTGATCTTAGAATGTTTCACCCTTCACCCCTTAACGGTTCCGGGTCCGCGTCAGACCCTATCTGGTCATCCGCCTCTTGATCGTCAACCGGCGTGAAGGGTTCAGGCGTTGGTTCACGGATCGCCGTCACCTCGGCGCCGGGAAAGACTTCCAGCGCCTTTTTCACAAGCGGGTGGGCCATCACCTCCGCCATGCGCGTATCGCGCAGGGTCGCAGCGCCCTCGGTGCGCGTGTTGACGGTGACAACCCAATGCTCGCCGGTCCATTCCTTGAGACGGCGCATCAACCGGCCCGCGAGATCTGCTGGCGCGCGTTCGTGCAACCGCACCTCGATGCGTCCCTGTTCAAACGAAATCACGTGCACATAGCCCTCAAGCTCGGTGCGGAGCTTGGCGTTTCGATGCACCCCCGCAAGATGCGCAATATCAGCAAGCGAAGCGATGCGTGGGTGGCCCGGCGAGGGCGGCGGGGAGGATGGCTTCGGCTCCAACGCCCGCGCCGCCGCAGCGATGCTCAGGCTGGCGCTCGGCTGATCCGCCGGTCTCTCACGAGAGGCGAGGGAATTCCCAGCAGGTGTGGGCTCAACACCCCCCTCGCTTGAGGCGCCGCTGGTTCCGCCAGAGGTTGACCCAGCAGCGGACGACGCCCCACCGGCTGATACGACACGGTTTTCTCTCAAAGCGCGCAAGGCCTCATCCGGTGTCGGTAGATCGGCCGCAAAACAGAGCCGGATCAGCGCCATCTCTCCCGCCGCCGAGGGATCAGGCGCAGCCAGTGTTTCAGACAGGCCCCTCATCAACAGCGCCCAGGCGCGGGTCAGCGCGTTCAACTGCAGGCCGTCGGCGGTATTGCGGGCGCGCTCGGCGTCAGCCTCGCCGGCCGGGCCGTGACTTGCGGCCTCGCCGCCCGCCGCTTTCACCCGCGTCACCAGATGGACGAGCTCAAGCATGTCACGCAGGACGATAGACGGCTCAGCGCCTGCATCATATTGATCCCGAAACATTGTCAGCGCGGTCTTTGCGTCACCCTGCAAGGCGGCCTGCAACAGGCCCCAGGTCTGGCTGCGGTCGGCCAGACCCAGCATCGCCCGGACTTCCTCGCCGGTCACTTCGACGAGCCCCTCAGCATCGGCGCCGCCGACGCTCGACATATGCTGAATGATGGCCTGATCGAGCAGCGATAAACCGTCGCGAACCGACCCTTCCGCAGCGCGCGCAATCATCGCGAGGCCCTCTAAATCGACCTTCGTGTTTTCCTTTGCAGCAATCTTGCCGAGAAAATCCACCAACACGGTCGGATCAATTCGACGCAGGTCAAATCGCTGGCAGCGTGAGAGAACCGTCACAGGGAGCTTGCGGATTTCCGTTGTCGCGAAGATGAATTTCACATGCGGCGGCGGCTCTTCGAGGGTCTTCAACAAGGCGTTAAAGGCCTGTGTCGAGAGCATGTGCACTTCGTCGATGATATAGACTTTGTAGCGGGCCTCGACGGGCGCATAACGCACCCCCTCAATCAGATCGCGAATATCTCCGACACCGGTGCGAGAGGCCGCATCCATCTCAAGCACATCCGGATGGCGGCTCTCGGCGATCGCCTGACAGTGCAGACCATCTTCGGGCATATCGATTTGCGGGCCGTTATCTTCGCCATTCGGCCCGACATAATTGAGGGCCCGCGCAAGAATGCGCGCGGTCGTGGTTTTTCCGACACCGCGCACGCCCGTCAGTACAAAAGCGTGGGCAATACGGCCGCTCGCAAACGCATTACTGAGCGTGCGCACCATGGCTTCATGGCCGATCAGATCGTCAAATCTGCGCGGGCGGTATTTTCGCGCCAGAACCTGATAGGCCTCGGAAGCGCCGGCAATTTTTTCAGGCATGTCCGCTCCACAATTACCCCGTAAGTATGAAGGGTCGTGACGTAAGCCTCAACTGCGCTTTTTTTGCGAGTTTTGCAAAGACCCGGTGCGCGCGAAACTCACGAGAGTTGGTAAAAGCGGCTGGAAAGGTGGAAGACTGAAACGACCCGAACCTGAAACTCGTTACGGCTGCTTCCTTCCGGATCTGACCGGGTTGGCGAGAGGTTCGCCCGCCAGCCTTCCGTGGCGGAATATCAGTGCGACAGTATGGAATTGCAAGGGACAGTTTGGCGCATATTGCACCAGGCTGCGATAATCTTGACGGATCGCTCCTGGCCAGCAGGGAGTTTATCCGCGCTTGCCGGGTATTGAACAGAAATAGCAGTGACCCTATCGGCCTCCTCTGGTCTCTGGCCGAGTTGACGTTAAATAGAGCCATCGCAGCCTGCTGGAGCCTGGATCATGACGCTTGACGAAAACCCGTGCCTCTTTGCCGGCAACCCTCTCGACCGGGCGAGCGAGAAGCGGATAGACCCGGCCTGGATCAAGACGCGCCTTGATGACCCCGACAGCCTCCTATTGCCCCTTTATAAAGGTGACCCGCTCATCACCGGTGGCGCGCCCGCATGGTTGTCGACAGCAGCCCGGCGCGAATTTTCACAAAGAACAAAGCCGGTTTTTCTGGGCCTGAAAAACCAGCGCGCCTATTTCGCCATCAACGCCTCTGACGCCGCCTCACCAGAAACCGCACCTTTCGCAGAGATCGGCGTCTATACGCCATTGCGCCAGTCAGCGGCGATGTTGGGTGATAATGACATCGCCATCATCGGTCAGGCGCGCTGGTTGCTAGACTGGCACTACCGGCACCGGCACTGTGCGGTCTGCGGCGCGTTGACCGATATCAAAGACGGCGGCGCGAAGCGGCAATGTCCCGATTGCAGCGCAGAACACTTTCCCCGATCCGATCCGGTGGCGATCATTCTCGCCACCCATGGCGACGCCTGCCTGCTGGGGCGCGGGCCACATTTCCCGCCCGGCTTTCTCTCCGCCTTAGCTGGCTATATCGAAGTAGCGGAAACCCCAGAGGAATGCGCCGTACGCGAAGTTTACGAAGAAGCGGGCGTGCGTCTGACCGATGTGCGTTATCAATTTTCTCAACCCTGGCCCTTTCCTTCCTCGCTGATGATGGGGTTTATCGCCGATGCCGAAGCGCGCGATCTTAATCTTGATACGAAGGAAATAGAGGAAGCGTGCTGGGTCGACCGTGCCGACATCCTCAAATTGTTAAACGGCGAAGAGGTCGACGGCGTTTTCCTGCCGCCAAGGTTCACCATCGCAAGGCAATTGCTCGAGCGGTGGGCGGGGGATTAGAGCGTTTTGCATTCAGGCTGATGCTATCCTGGATCGAGGCCTCTCAACCCGCTCATCCCGGCGGAAGCCGGGACCCAGTCAGACTCAGATCTAAGCCCCGGCTTCCGCCGGTGAGAGCGGCGTTTGATGCAGCGCCTGCGATCCAAGATGAATGCAACCTCGCCGTCCGTCCTAACGCTCTCGCGCCGCTTTGTAGACGCCGAGAATTTTCAGTGTTGACGAAAAGAAGCTCAACTCCTCGAGCGCCAGACGCACAGGCCTGTCCTGCGGATGGCCTTCGATGTCAGCATAGAACATGGTCGCGTTAAACGAGCCGTCCAGCTGATAGCTTTCAAGCTTGGTCATGTTGACGCCGTTGGTCGCGAAACCGCCGAGCGCCTTGTAAAGGGCTGCGGGAATATTGCGCACCTGAAAGACGAAACTGGTAACGGTCTCGCCCCCCCCGGGCGCTGCATCGTGGGGCTCTAACGCCATTTCCAGAAAACGCGTCGTGTTGTGATCGGCGTCCTCGACATTCTTCAGGAGAACCTCAAGCCCATAGAGCGACGCCGCGAGGGTTGAGGCTAAAACAGCCTCATCACCGCGGTCTGTTTGCGCCAGGCGCCGCGCCGCGCCGGCTGTATCGCCCGCCAATTTGGCCCTGACGCCATGGGTCTTAAAAAACCCGCGGCACTGGCCAAGCGCCATCGCATGGCTGCGCACCACCTTAATATCTTCAAGTTTTACGCCGGGCCTGACGAGGAGATGATGTTCGATTGGCAGGAAGTGCTCGGCGACGATATGAAGGTCGGCTTCAGGCAACAGGTGATGAATATCGGCAACACGTCCGGCGAGAGAATTTTCTATCGGCAGCATCGCGCGCATCGCGGCGCCGGACTGCACCGTCTCGAAGGCCTCTTCAAATGTCGCGCAGGGCAATGGTTCAAAATCCGGTGCAAACCGCACGCAGGCCAGCTCTGAAAACGCCCCAGGCTCGCCCTGAAAGGCGATCTTTTGTTTTGCGGAGACAGTTTTTGTCATTTCAAAGGATCCCTGTTCGGCGGGCATTTGATCGTTGCGGGATAAAAAAGCAAGCGCACCGCGTGAAAACGCCGCGGGACGATCTGTCCAACATCCATTGCGCCGCGCCCTGAAGCCCGGTAGAACCCGGCCCGGATTGGGATAACCCGGCTTTCTAACTTATCGAGTGTTTCAATGAACGATCCTCTTTCTGGCAACAAGATCGCAGCAGCCATTCTGGTGGCTCTTCTCCTGTTTTTCGGTTTGCCGATTCTCGCAGAAACCCTAATGGGCGGCCATGAAAGTGGCGGCCATGGGGAACTTGATCTGGCTTTTCCGGTCGCTTTTGAGACCACTGATGACGCGAGCTCTGGCGCCGAAGAGCAAAAGCCCGCCCTGGCTGTCCTGCTGGCCGACGCAAGCGCGGCAGCGGGTGAGCGTCGGTCCGCCATTTGCAAATCCTGCCATACGCTGGAAAAAGACGGCGCCAACTTAGCCGGTCCGAATTTGTGGGGTATTGTTGATCGCCAAGTCGCCGACCGCGCAGGGTATGGCTACACTGCTGCGCTTCAAGGCTTTGGCGGCGTGTGGACCTACGAACGCCTTGACGGGTATCTTGAAAATTCTGAGGCCTTTGTCCCCGGTACGGCCATGCGCCAGCGTTTTGCGAAACCAGAACAGCGCGCCGACCTTCTTGCCTATCTGCAGACGCTATCTGACAACCCGGTTGGGTTCCCGCAACCAGCAAATTCTGAACCGGATACGTCGGCCCAACGGCTTGAAACCGATGAAGCCGTCATGGCAGAACCGCTATTTGATGATGGTGAGGTGGAGCCCACGCCATCGAACGATGCAGCGGACGAACCTTCGGATCATTAACGTCGCAGCAGATTGGGCCAGTGAGAAGGGCGCAATCTCCCCGGGATTCTATTTAATCCAAATCCGCACGAGATGACTTTATAGAGCGCCGGGCGAAAAAGTGGTCCTTCGACAAGCTCAGGATGAGGTCCGGCTTTTCGCGCAACCGGCGCGACCATAAAGAAAACGATCGCATCGGGCGATCCCGATTTATCGCCCGATGCTATAGTATTTCAAGCACCGCTTCCGGTGGGCGCCCGATCGCCGCCTTGTCATCATTCACAACGATGGGGCGTTCAATCAGCGTGGGATTCCCGACCATCAATTCTATAAGAACATCATTCGTCAGGTCTGACCGATTTAAGCGAAGATCTTTATACGGCGCTTCTTTCTTGCGCATGATGTCGCGCGGTTCCGCCCCCAGCGCTTTTAAAATATTCGCCAATTCGGCCGAACTCGGCGGTGTCTCCAGGTAATGAACAATCCGGGGATTCAAACCACGCCCCTCCAGCAACGCCAACGTTTGGCGAGACTTTGTGCAGCGCGGGTTATGATAGATTGTTAAAGCCATGAGAATCCTTTGCGGCTATGGCAAAATGCGAAACCACAACTCACGCGTTTTGCTGTGGTTTAAAGGGGTCGCGCCGTTTAACGGGGAAACCGTTGCACACACCTCTCTCGGCGCTCTAAAACTTTCCGCCTTATAACGCCAGCCTGTATCCGCCGCTCTCCGTTACCAGGATCGCCACGTTAGACGGATCTGGCTCAATTTTCTGACGCAGCCGATAAACATGGGTCTCAAGCGTATGTGTGGTAACCCCTGAATTATACCCCCACACCTCATCTAGAAGCACCTCGCGGGTGACCGGTTTACCGCCGGATCGATAGAGATATTTCAAAATCGATGTTTCTTTTTCCGTAAGCCGAATCTTGCGGTCTTCAGGCGTGACCATCATCTTCACCGATGGGCGAAATTCATACGGCCCGATTTTGAACACGGCGTCTTCGCTCTGTTCATGACTGCGCAAATGAGCCCGCACGCGCGCCAGGAGGACGCCAAATTTGAAAGGTTTTGTCACATAGTCATTGGCGCCGGCATCCAGACCAAGAATCGTATCGGCTTCAGAATCGGCGCCCGTCAACATAATGACCGGTGATTTGAAACCGTTTTTTCGCATTACGCGGCACGCCTCGCGCCCATCCATGTCAGGAAGGCCGACGTCCAAAAGCATGAGGTCGATATGCGCCTCTTCCTTCACGCGGTCGATTGCTTCGAAAGCCGTTGACATCGGTTCAACCGAAAATTCGTCGTGGAGATGAAACTGATCTACGAGCGTTTCCCGTAAGAGATCGTCGTCATCAACCAAAAGTATTCGTTTCGCCCGCATAATAAAAAACACCTTGCTTCGCCTGTTTCGTATATTACAGCCAAATCACCAGAAATGAGCAGTAACAAAAAGCTCACAACCACGTCAGTGATCCGTGATACATTACCATATTCAAACTTAGATGCCGCGCAGGCTATAATATTCACTACGTCCTGGGCAAGCACCCTTTCAGGGCCTAAACGCCGCTGACCTTCCAACAATCTCAACATTCTAGCGCCGGTCGTCCAATGCGGGTCGGGGCGCTTATGGAAAGAAAAACCCAAGATTGCCTAGCAGTACACTAAGCGGCGCAGACAGCAAAACGCTCTTTAGGGTGAATCCGGTCTGGCGCCGAAGAGCTGGGTTCCAACTCGGATATGGGTGGCGCCAAGCTGTACGGCGGTTTCATAATCCGCGCTCATTCCCATACTCAGTGTCTCCAACCCGTTGCGAGCGGCTATTTTTGCAAGAAGGGCAAAATGGGGCGCCGGCGCCTGATCGGCTGGTGGAATACACATCAGACCATCGATCGTAAGCCCGTACTGGTCTTTGCACAGATTGATAAACGCATCCACATCTCCGGGCGCCATCCCGGCTTTTTGTGGCTCTTCCCCTGTATTCACCTGCACAAGAAGCGCCACACGACGGTTTTGAAGGCGCATCTCTTCAGCCAATAAGCGTGCGATTTTTGGCCGGTCCACGGTCTCGATGACATCAAAAAGGCCGACAGCGTCACGGACTTTGTTTGACTGTAGCGGGCCAATCAATCGCAACTCAACATCCCCATAGCGGGCTTTTAACGCCGGCCATTTTCCGAGGGCTTCTTGTACTCGGTTCTCACCGAAATCCCTGTGACCCGCCTCCAATAGAGGTAAAATCCGGTCCGGACCGTGTTTCTTGGAAACCGCCGTTATAGTAATGGGGGGGCTGACGCCATTGTTGTGCGCCATGGCTTTATCAAGAGCGTCGCGGATCTTGGCAAGATTTGCAACAGGACCAGCTGGGATATCACAATGATCAGCATCAGACATGAAGGGCTCCAGGAACGGGCGCGTAAACTAGCAGCCGCCGCTGACTGGCTCAAACAGCATTCCGGTGAAAAATCAACACCTTTTACGCTGGCCTTTCTGACTGACCGCATGAGGATACCTGACCCCATACCAATTGCCCAGGCTTTGCCCGAAGGCACAGCTATCATTTTGCGTGATTACACGTTCCCGGAACGAGAACAGCTTGCGCACCGGTTGCGATCTGTTTGTGCTGCGCGATCAGTTTTATTGCTCATTAGCGAAGACGTGAGGCTGGCGCGCAAGGTTCATGCTGACGGTCTTCACCTGCCAGCACGCGCTCTTACAGCACCCCCCGATGGGTTTGATGATTTCCGGTTACTCTCAGCAAGCTGTCATAATGCGGAGGAATTGACGGCGGCGGCGGCGTTGAAGGTTAGCGTCGCCTTGTTATCGCCAGCATTTGCTACGGAAAGCCATCCGGGCGCCAAGCATCTGGGGCAAAGTAAATTTAACCGGCTGGCGGAGAATTCTAAATTGCCCGTTCTGGCCCTGGGCGGCGTTGACGAATCGATCAGCCGGGCCCTGGCAGGACCCAATGTTGCGGGTCTGGCTGGTATTGGCGCTTTCGTGGCGCGCTCCAAATGAGCAGGTATCAGAACCAAGCAACCCGTGTGGATCAAAAAACAACGGGACGAGTCTTAAAAAGACCCGTCCCGTTGCATATCCCCTCTTCGCAAACCCTCAGAACTTGATGGAGCTTTCAATCACGACCGTCGTGGCTTCTCCGAGACCGCCTGCAGCAGCCGGTTTTGTCGTCTCAACATATTGCGCAGCCGCGCCGATCGAGATGCCTCGACCAATAAAATAAGTGACGCCAGCCTGAGCCGTCTGGGTATCCCTGAAAAGCGTCGGATCAAGCAGGTTCGGTCCAATGACATTGGCTTCAGACTGTCCGTAACCGACCATGAAGCCCCATGGACCTGTTTCATACGTCACGCCCGCATCGAATGCCAAATAACCGTCATCAACATTCGGCGTATCGATGCCCGCATTGGTCGTCTTCACCGAACCGCCAAGCGTGATGCCGCGATAGGCGAGGTTAATACCAACGGAATACGCCTCATAATCATCAAATATCGGAGACGCTGCACGTGTATTTTCATCGGCCGTCACAAAACTTGCTCCGAGGCCGAAGAAGACACCGTTTTCGCCAAGTTTAATTTCTTTTTGATAATAGAGCGCCGCTTCAATCACATCATCCCATTCAGAGGACTCAATCAATAACGTGCCGTCCGGCGCGAGCAAAAACCCTTCTTCCGGCGCACAAAGACGTTCGCCGCAATTTCTTAATGTGGGGGAGTAGGAAACACCGAGCTGCAAACCACCGAATACACCGCCAAGAAAATTCGCTGGCGGAAGATAAGTAATCTTCGTTGAATACCCTGAAAAATCATTGACGGTATGAATGTCGTTAATGCCCGACAAATCCGAACGCCAGTCATTGACGTTGAACGACTGAAAAATTGTCGGCGACGTCACCGCCAAAGTACGGCCGACACCTTGATCCCGCCCGGCAACGATCTTGCCGAAAGGACCGCGCGCGAACCCATAGGCGCCTTGAATATATGCGTCACTCGTTAAAGGACCAACGCCGCGCGGCCCACCAATCAATAGGCTGGAATATCGTCCGCCTGCAAAGTTTTGGCGCGGCTGGTCGCCGTCAATGCGGCCTTGGATGACACTGCCGATTTCGATGCCGTTATCGAGAACGCTCGATCCTGTAAAAGTAATCTCAGCGTCGAAATCAGATTCTGCGTCGCCATCACTCACGCCGGTGACAAGGCTCGCCTTGCCCTTAACTTCGATTTCAATGGGATCCGCAGCATAAGCAGCGCTGACAGCCAAAGCCGCCACTCCGCATCCCAATGCTGCTAATCTGCCAATTGTCACCGGTTTGTCCTCAGTCTCGTTGATCCGTCTCGCAAGTCTCGTTCCTACGAGAGAAGCCTAATGTCCCAACATCTGAACCTTTGGCCCATTTAATTTTCGTTCACACAACTAAGGCGCCCGCCCGTATTGGGTGCAGATACCCGTAATAGCAAAAGCCACTCTGCTCATCGGATCACACGCATCAAGCATGCACGCGTGAGCGGCCGCAGCCTGCGGTCACAGTTTATACGCAACCAATAATGGCGCGGCTCGCCAGAGAATCAAGCGTCGGCAGGCATCCGGAGTTGTCTAATTGCGCGATTGTGGTAGGAAAGCCACGAATTCAAGCGCTTGCGTGCTTTGTATAGGAATTGTAGCCTCATGAACGCCGAAAAACCCCGTATAATCAAGATACTGCTTTTAGCAGGCGCGACCGCAATATTGGCCGCATGCGGCGGCGCTGGCAATAATGGCGACGGGCGTAATTTATCCCTACCGGGCATCTCAACCGGCTCGAAGTCCGGTCAAGCCACAACCGTGAACCGTTATCTTTGGTCGGCGGCTTTGGAAACGCTCAATTTCCTGCCAATTTTTACTGCAGACCCGATCTCGGGACTAATCATCTCGGATTGGTATATCAACCCGGAATCCCCCAATGAGCGGTTCAAAACCAATGTCTATATTCTCGATAACGCCCTTCGTGCGGATGCTTTGCGGGTATCGGTGTTCCGTCAGGAGCGAAATGAAAACGGTTGGATCGACTCGACCGTCAATCCTGCAACGTCGCGCGAAATCGAGAATGCGATCCTGACTCGCGCCCGCCAGCTTCGACTGAACGCGATTGAATAGACAAGGTCGCCGGTTTAAGCCAAAAACGGCGCTCTGGCGCCGTTTTTTTTCGCCCTGATTTAAGAGAATGGAAGACCCGGCCCATGCCCCGCTACAATCCCAAGGAAGTCGAACCGAAATGGCGCGCGCGCTGGGAAAAAAGCGCCGTCTTCAATGCCAGCGAAGATCACAGCCTGCCAAAATATTACGCCCTCGAAATGTTCCCCTATCCGTCAGGGCGCATCCACATTGGTCATGTGCGCAATTACGCTATGGGCGATGTACTGGCGCGCTACAAAAAAGCGCAGGGGTTTAACGTTCTGCATCCGATGGGGTGGGATGCGTTCGGCATGCCGGCTGAAAACGCCGCCATGCAAACCGGTAAACATCCCCGTGATTGGACCTACGCCAATATCGACGCCATGCGCGAACAACTTAAGGGCATGGGTCTCTCGATAGACTGGAGTCGCGAATTCGCAACCAGCGATCCTGACTATTACGTTCACGAACAACGCATGTTTCTGGAGTTCTGGCGCAAGGGCTTCGTTGAACGCAAAGAAAGTCAGGTGAACTGGGACCCTGTTGATCAAACGGTTCTGGCGAATGAGCAAGTGATCGACGGCAAGGGCTGGCGGTCTGGCGCGCCGGTCGAACGCCGCAAGCTTTCACAATGGTTTTTGAAGATTACCGGCCGCGCGGACGACCTGCTGGCGGCGCTCGATGATGGGCGCCTCAAAGGCTGGCCTGACAATGTGCGCTTGATGCAGCGAAACTGGATCGGCAAGTCAAAGGGCTTGCAGATGAAGTTTCATTTCGCAGACGGGACAAATGATACGGCGACGACACTTTCTGAGTTCGACGGACTTGAGGTTTACACGACCCGGCCAGATACGCTCTTTGGCGCTTCGTTTTGTGCGGTCGCGGCGGACCACCCGCTAGCGCAGGCCTTCGCACCGAATGACGAGGCGCTGAGAACCTTTATCGCCGAATGCCAGAAAACCGGCACATCGGAAGAGGCGATCGAAAAGGCCGAAAAGAACGGCTATCGCCTGCCGGTCAGCGTCAAGCACCCGTTTATTGAAGGCGCGACATTGCCGGTCTATGTCGCCAATTTCATCCTCATGCAGTACGGAACCGGCGCGATTTTCGGCTGTCCGGCCCATGACCAGCGTGACCTCGACTTCGCGCGCAAATATGACCTTCCCGTGCCGCCCGTTGTGCTGCCGCCAGAGACTGACCCTGCCTCATTCGCCATTGAAGACGAGGCTTATGTCGGCCCCGGAACGATATTCAATTCTGGCTTTCTGGATGGCTTGTCGATCGACGAGGCGATCGCGGCAGCGATCGCCCGGGTTGAGAAAACGGGCGACGGCGCTGGAACCACGCAATATCGCCTGCGGGATTGGGGCGTATCGCGCCAGCGGTATTGGGGATGTCCGATTCCGGCCATCCACTGCGAAACCTGCGGGGTCGCGCCCGTCCCGGAAAAAGACCTGCCGGTGAACCTGCCGGAAGTCGCTGCACGTGAATTTTCAATTCCCGGCAATCCGCTCGACCGCCATCCCACCTGGAAGCATGTCGACTGCCCCACTTGCGGCAAACCGGCGCGGCGCGAGACCGACACCTTCGACACCTTCATGGATTCTTCCTGGTATTTTGCGCGCTTCGCCGCCCCCGCGCCCAACGCGCCAACCGACAAGGCGAGCGCCGATTACTGGCTGCC
>JAJFFW010000021.1 GCA_021776435.1 Parvularculaceae bacterium
CTAGTGTGGTGGATTTGAAGTTCGTTACATAATTCGCGGCTTGCTCACAACGAACTTCAAATCCAAAACCACACTAGAATCATAAACTTGCTAGTGTCCTTATCGAATCCGAAGTTCGTCTTGAGCGTGCTGCATAATGTAACGAACTTCGGATTCGGGACACTAGTGTGGTGGATTTGAAGTTCGTTACATAATTCGCGGCTTGCTCACAACGAATTTCAAATCCAAAACCACACTAGAATCATAAACTTGCTAGTGTCCTTATCGAATCCGAAGTTCGTCTTGAGCGTGCTGCATAATGTAACGAACTTCGGATTCGGGACACTAGGCGCCCGCGCGGGTCTGTTTAACGCGGCGCCAGCACCATCATCATCTGTCGGCCTTCGAGCATTGGCGTTTGTTCAACTTTGGCGAGTTCATCGAAGTCTTCACGGACACGATTCAATAATTCCATACCGCGATTTTGGTGCGCCATTTCCCGTCCACGAAAACGCAGCGTGACTTTCACCTTATCGCCCTCTTCGAAGAAGCGCTTAATGGCGCGACTTTTAACTTCATAGTCATGCTGATCGATATTGGGCCGCATCTTGATCTCTTTGATCTCAACGACTTTTTGCTTCTTCTTGGCTTCAGCCTTCTTTTTTTGTTGCTGGTATTTGTATTTCCCGTAATCGAGAATTTTACAGACCGGCGGCTTTGTATTTGGAGAAACTTCGACAAGATCGAGGCCTGCCTGCACGGCGATCTCGAGGGCGGATTCGGTATCTACGACTCCGCGCTTTTCGCCCGTATGATCGACAAGCAAAACTTGCGGCACGCTAATCTCATCGTTGATGCGCGGGCCATCGGATTTCGTGGGCGGGGCTGCGAATGGTCTACGGGCTATGAACGTTTCTCCTTAGGTTGCTTCTCTGGGGATACAGCATTTGAATGGGCGACGTCACATCCCAATCTCAAATGCACGAATGTTGGCGATATATAGGCAATTGGGCGCATTGATCAACGGGCCGCAGCGCGTGGCGCGTCATTTAATGAGGGAATAAGGCCCATATTTTCGAGCGTCCGCCATGCGAATTCCGGCTGGACGTCAGCCAAATCTGTTGACGCAGTGAGGGCTACGACATGGCGACCGTCCGGCGTTGAATTTTCGGCGCCGGCTTTTACAATCAAAACGCCCTGACATCCGACACTTACGGCAAGGTGTGTTTCTTCGGCCCCATCGCTCACAAAAAATGCTGCTTCCTGCGCCAGCGCTGCAAGTTGGAGATGGTCGGTTTTTCCACAGAGGTCTACGATTTCAGGCGCTTCGTGCGCGATCTTATCGCCAAAATCATGCAATTCCTTGCTTCCTGCGAGGATCGGCATGATCGAAGCGCGCGCCATCATCTGCGCTAAAATGGCGTAATTATGCGCCGGCCAGAACCGTTCCGGGTCTCCGCTCGGAAGGAGCAAGCCGAACGCACCTGAAATACCGTACCAGGCCGGCTGCATATTCGCAGAATCTTTTCGAGCAGAAAGAGCCCAATTGAGGTTCGGCAATCGGTCAGGCGCGTCGATCTTTGCCGCAGCGAGAACCTGTTCGATATCCGGCTTCAAGACCGTCTTCTCAATGGCGTCTGTTCGTGAGGGCGATACCATATCCGCGACGATCCATTTCGGTCGGAAAGGCCCCATCGCGGAATGGATTTTCCGCGCAGAAACATCCCCTGATAGATCGTAAACACAATCGAATTTTGCGCTTTTTAGTTGGCGGATGAGGTCTTTTCGCGCCTCGGCCTCTTTCATATTTGGCAGCGCCGCAACCTGATCGAAATAAGGCGCCGCGCGCGCGACACGTTGCAATCCAGGCGTCGTCAGAAGGCTGATTTTAGCTTTGGAATGAGCAGCTCGGATCGCCTCGAAGGCCGGTTCAGCCGCAATAAAAGCTTCTAACCCGTCGGTCTTAAGTATCAAAATGTTGTTCTTGCGATTGAACATTATGATATCCTGGTCCTTTCATCCGCAAGCTTCTCATAGGCATGAAGCGTCGCCGCGCACATCGCTTCAACCGAAAAAAGACGCTGCACGCGTTCACGCCCATGCGCACCCATCTCGTCGCGCTCACCCTTACTCATCGCCGACAATTTTGCGAGGGCTCGCGCCAAGGCATCCGCATCATTCGGCGGGACGAGAAACCCTGTTTCCCCATCAACGACCGTTTCGCGCGCACCTCCATGATCCGTTGCGATAACCGGTCGCCCCATCGCCGCCGCCTCAACCGCTACTCGGCCGAATGCTTCCGGCCGCGTTGATGGCGCAATGACAATATCCGCCCAGCTATACGCCATCGACATATTCGCGCAATGCCCGACAAGATTGATCATATCCCGCACCCCCCGCTCAGCGATCAGTTTGCGCAAAGCGGCCTCAAAACCCCGCTTGCCCTGCGCATCGCCCGCAAAAACTATCCTCAATTTTAGCGGCTGACCAGTGCCGTCATGATTGGCCGCCATGAGCCTTGCAAACACTGCGCAGGCTTCAATCGCGCATTCGTGGCCTTTCCAGGGTGTAAGCCGCGCCGGCAACAAAACTCGACAACATTTCTCGTCTGGATCGAGGCCCCAATCGAGCGCCAGTGCGCCGGTATGCGCCGGTGAGGCTGCCCCCGGATAGAACATTGAAAGATCCGCACCGCGGGGGATCACCAACAGCTTTTCGGAATCGACAACAAATTGCGAACAAATGGCGTCTTTCGTGAATTCAGAATTGGCGATCACCAGATCGGCGCGCACCATAGCGGAGTTATACAATCGCTTGAGAGGCGTCTTCGCTCTGTAAGCGCCGTGATAGGTGGCGACGACGGGAACGCCGGCCGCGCGAGCCGCCCATAAGGCGCTCCATGCGGGCGCTCGCGACCGCACATGAACAATATCGACCTTTTCTTCCTTAATGAGTCGAAGAAGACGACGACGATTTGCCAGTATCGTCAGTGGATTCTTGGAATGGACGGGCATCGCGATGACGCGGCCATTCAGCGCCTCAATCTCTTTGACCAAGCGGCCGCCGCGCGTCGCCACCAGCGCCCGCCCGCCCGCTTTGATGACAGCGCCCGCGATCTCGACTGTGGTGCGCTCAGCGCCGCCGGATTCGAGTTCAGGAATGACTTGCAGGACGGTATGTGAAAAAGGCATTGCTGTTTGATGTGGCTTGGAAAATTTTCTAAGCATTAAAAAGGTTTTGCGCCATGACCAATCCACCCAAATTCATCAATGGTCCCGGCGGTCAGCTCGCTTATCACCACCGCATAGGCGAAGGGCCGGGGGTTTTCTGGCTTGGCGGTTTCAAGTCGGACATGCTCGGAACCAAAGCCTCCTTCCTCGATCAGTGGGCCTCGAACGTCAATCGCCCCTATACGCGTTTTGATTATTCAGGTCATGGACAGTCAGAAGGCGCGTTTGAAGATGGAACAATTTCAGCTTGGGCAGAAGATGCATTGATGATCTTCGACACCGTGGCCAAAGGCCCGCAAATTCTGGTCGGATCCTCCATGGGCGGGTGGATCGCCACTCTCCTCGCGCTCAGACGGCCAGAAACAATCGCAGGCGTCGTTTTTATCGCGCCGGCGCCCGATTTCACAGAATCGCTCATGTGGGAGCACCTGACCACAGACGAGAAGGAAACGGTGATGCGTGAAGGATGTCTCGAGCAACCTTCAGATTATGACGAGCCCTATGTCATCACCAAAAAGCTGATTGAGGATGGACGCAATAATCTCGTCCTGAACGCCCCTATTGCGATCACTGCTCCGGTGCGCATTCTTCAGGGCATGGCCGACCCGGATGTCCCCTGGCGCCACGCCATGAAACTCGCGGAACGACTCGTCAGCGAAGATGTT
>JAJFFW010000022.1 GCA_021776435.1 Parvularculaceae bacterium
GCCGACGACAACGCTGACGCGCCCGTCGAGATAATGACCCATCGAGTATTTCTCGCTGGTCGCCTCGCCGTGGAAATCAACGATGATGGCGTCGGCTTCGCGCCCTAACGCGGTGTGCGAGAGTTCGAGGTTCGCCATCGCGCTCGTCGTTATGGAGGCGACGGCCAAATATCATCGCCTCGCCGGAGAGCAAGCTGTTGACTTGCACGGCGAAAGTGATCGCCGCCTCAGCGAATGGCGCAGCGCCGACCGGCATGGTCAGCTTTGTCAGCGGCGATAAGACCTTGGCGATGATCCCGCTCAAGAAAGACGGCATGGCGAGCCTCGCCATGCCGTCGCAGCCGAGTGTGCATGGAATCCTGGCTGTCTATGGTGGCGACAGAACCTTCCGCGCCGGCGCATCGAAGCTGTTCAATTTAACAAGCGAGGGCGCCGTCGAGCAGGCTACGGCGCGACAGTCATCGACTGTCAACAACGACAATACGACAACGAAGCGGCCCGGTGAGGTTATTATCTATCGGCCGGGCGAACCGGCGCCCACCGACAATGAGGCGAACACGCTCAATCGCAACCAAGCCATTCGCGGCTTTGGAGAGGATGGTGAGTGAATTCCAACGAGGCGTCGTGCGTCACGGCAGATGAAGTAGGCCGGCTTCGCCGCGTGGCTGCTTGTGATCGGTCGGACACTTCGTACAGGAATGGGGCGAACCAATTGCGCGCCGCGCTTGAGAAGTTTGGGATTTAACGCTTTACTCATTAGCCCCACGTTCCGCTTCTTTTTTTTCGATCTGCTCGTATAAAATCGGAACAAGCGCGCGCGTATAACGCTCCGCTTCGCGGGGCGCCAAATGCGACCATTCAGGCAAGTAGTATCCTTGCAATTCGCGATAATCGTGCCACGTGACGCTGGCGCTGTCCGTTTCCGCCACCAACCGGTCCCAGAACCGCTCGCGCGGAAAACCCTGATCCTCCGCTGCGGTGTAGACGCCCTCATAAGGCATGCGAACAAACGCAACATCGCCGCCGCGAGCGCGGATCTTATTGATGCTGGCTTTCATATTGAGGATTACGGCGTTGATCGCTTCGTCCGGCATCGGCGGCGGCGGCTCACCGTTTGGCCCCGGCGGCGGCGCTTGCCGCCGCAGAAACTCAGCCCAGACATACTTCGCAAGATCCCTGTAAGCCTCGTCTTCCATCAATCGCGACCAGATTTCGGTGTTTCTATCTGCTTTGAGCACTTCAAGTTTGCGCACATCAACACGTTGTTCCATCCCTTTGCGTAATGGCAACGCTGTCAGAAACCACATTCGTTTTGGGCGCGTCTGCTCATCAAGAAATGCGAAGACTTTTTCCAACTGCATGGAGAGGACGTTGTCGATGCGTTGCGAGGGCGATTCCGTTCCAACGTATTTGAGGACATCGTCGCGATAGACATACCCCGTGAATAGTAAAGGCACGGCGACGCCGACGATCACCGTTCCGCGGAAACCCTCGTCGGCGGCAAGATTGGCAAGGAACGGTTCGGGACTGGTGCCTTCGAGCGCGAGTTGGATCGGGCGCACGCCAATCGCTTCCTCCCAGACATCGAGATCGGTATCGAAAAAGATGCGCGATGAACCGATCAGGACTGTCGCATCGCCCTCCACTTTGCGACGCTCCTGCGCCCACAGAGCCGGTGTATTTTTAAAATCGCCCGGAATATGGTCATGCGCGCGCCAGTAAAGCTCCCACCCGAAGGTCAGCACAATCGTCGCCGCGAGCGCCGTTAAGGCAAGCCCTTTCCATGGTCGCGTAGGTACGGGGCGTCGCACAATCTCATCGTCAAACGGTCGCGCCAGCGACGGCTTAGAATTGGAAGTAGATGAAGGCACTGTCCGATCCTTGCGTTATAACCAGCGAGAACAACATTATCGCCCAGATGACGCCAATCAGCCATTTTGGCGTTACGGCGATAACGTCTTCCATCGACCGCAGCCGTAACAGCCAATGGGTGGTCACCATGGCGCCGATGACAATCACCGTCGGTATGATTTCATTGAGGTAAATCACCTTTTGCGGTTCGGGCGCCAGCCCGAACATGGATCCAAGCATCGTCTTCGCTTGATCGAAACTCTGAGAACGGAAAAATACCCATGTGATGTTGACCAGAAAATAGGTAACAAGCCCCATTGCAATTTTAAACCATAGAGATTTGAACCACTCTTGCGCTGGAACATTTTCGCGAAGGAGACGTTCAGCCCCGAGATAAAGTCCGTGCAAGCCGCCCCAAACCACGAATGTCCAACTGGCGCCATGCCACAATCCGCCAAGCAGCATGGTAATCATCAGATTGACATAGGTGCGCGCCGAGCCCTTCTTATTGCCGCCGATCGGGATGTAGAGATAATCGCGCAACCAGGTGGAGAGCGAGATGTGCCAGCGCCGCCAGAAATCTGAAAATCCGATCGCCGCGTAGGGGTATAGAAAGTTGTTCGGCAGCGCGAAACCAAGACAGAGCGCCGTACCGATAGCGATCGTCGAATAACCCGAGAAATCGAAGAATATCTGACCGGAAAATGCCAGCACGCCGGTCCATGCGTCAAGCGCCGCCAGGCTGCCGTTGGCGCCAAACACGGCGTCCGCAGCTGGCGCCAGTAAGGAGTCCGCAAGCACAATTTTTTCAAAAAGTCCGATAGTTATCAAACCGAGACCCCAATAAAATTGTGGCGCTGTCGCGGTTTTAGGTTCGGCGAATTGGGGAATCAGCTGTGTCGGGCGCACGATCGGTCCCGCCACTAATTGCGGGAAAAACGTCACAAACAACGAAAAGTCGAGCAGTGATTTTGTCGGCTCCGACCGCTTTAGATAAACATCAAGCGAATAAGCCATCGTCTGGAATGTATAAAATGATATTCCGATCGGTAGAATGATATTCCATTCCGGCGCTTGATACGTAATACCGATTGATTCCATCAATGTACTGAAATTTTGTAACAAAAATTCGCCATATTTGAAATACCCAAGGATGCCGAGATTGGTCGCCATAGAGAGGATCAGGAAAAACCGCCGTCTGCCAGCGTCAGTAGAGCGATGAATCCAGCGCGCGACCTGCCAATCAACCGCCGTCGAAATCCACAACAGGATGACAAAAGGCGGATTCCATGCGGCGTAAAAAAGATAACTCGCGATAAGAAGGTTGAATTTCTTGACGCGCCAGGGCAGCGGCGCGCTGTGCAATGCAACAACGATTGCGAAAAAGACCACAAAGGTCAGTGAATTGAAAAGCACTCTACGCGATTCCCCCATGGCGCAAGACGGCTTGTATACTTTTCCTTACTTGCGTTCAAGGCTAATCATTAGCATACCGTTTAACCCACACTTTTCCGTATGCGTTAAACTTACGAGTATACTCAATACCCACTTACACCGAACGGTTCGGATGACTAACGCTTCTTAGCGTCAATCAACGCCGGGAATGTCTGAAAGCGCCTACTGCGGCGTCAGGCGTGATGACCAGTTTGCCGCCGCATTGGGGAGCGGATCAAGGTTGTGAAGCGCTACCCACCCGGCTGGAGGATTTCCGGGGTTCAGTTTTACGGCGGATGATTGTGCACCGCGTTCTACGCAGCGATACAAGTCGACCGGTGATGATCAAGCCTTAAAGCTTTCGACGCAGAACATTCTAGAACGGGCATTGGCCAACCCTCTTGGTCATGCCTATCCAGAGGGCAAACGCGTTTCGACATTGAAGCCCTGAAAAACAGTGCGCCGCAGCTTGGCATGCCAATGAGTGATGTTCTTGCCAATGTAAATCGCCTCGAAAGCAAGACCAAGAATGAAGGAATCACAATCATTCCACCCTACACAACTCAAAAGAAAGATGACCTCTACGGTGAAAGAAACATTTATCACCGCCTCTGCTCTTGATAGGGATGACTCGCGCAAGTCGTGTTAATGAGCGTTCGCTGAGAACCCTACCTGCTTCTAGAGTGCGCGCCGTCGACGCAAGTTTTTTGAAAGGTTGCGGAGATCGGCTTCTTCCAAACGCACTCTTGCGATTGGTAAAAGAACGCCATTTTCAAGCACCAGATGTTGTTTGATGTGATCCGCGAATTTGTGCAGGCGCTTTTGCGTTTCGTCATCAAGCTCGCCGCCCGACACCGCCTGGCTCAGGTCTTTCAAGACATGATCGTTCATCGATTCGTCGCCTTTGTGATCGCGTCCTAGTCTGTCCAAGAGTTTTTCGATATTGTCTTCTTGGGTGCATCGCTCGCGTAGAAGGGGAAAGAGGCCATGTTCTTCGTCAGCGATATGCAAGGCAAAATTATGTGAGAGATACTGGCGAAGGTTCTCAATTTCCTCCTGACTCCCGCGACCTTCCGCAACCTTATGCAGCAATTGAGCGACGACGCGTTGGCGGAGGTGATCTGCATAAATGAAATCTAAAGGCGAATCGAGCAGACGCGCCGGCAAATCATTTATATAACTCATCGTCTTATCAGAGGCGATCATGATAACCTCCAACCCAAAAGAGCGGCACGGCGCCCTTGGGTCTTTCGTCTAATAAATGCAAGCCGTTCAGTTCCATTTTCTGTCTTCAGTAACGATAACTCAGCGTCGCCCAAAATATGCTTCGATCCGCAGGTCCGCCATTGCCGCCATCGTAAAGAGCGCCTTTGAGTTCGGCGGAAATATGTTTTGCAATTTTTGCATTGAGAACGAGATCGACCTCGTTTCCAAAGTCTATATTGCCAGCCTGTGACTCGAAGTCATGATAAATCACGGTCGCTTTAACGGGTCCGTAAAAGGGGGTCTTCTTCCATGTTGCGCTCGCGGCGGCATAGAAATCCTCAATACCAAGCGTCGGTGTTGTGAGGAATACATCCGCGAATCCTTGAAACTTATGTAATGTTGCGAGTGGAGTGGAGAACCCAACAGAACCATTGCCGCCAAGGCGTTCATAGCCAAGTTTCGCACTCACCTGCTTTAAACTGAGCACTGCCTCTCCGTGAAGGTAGGACTCTTTATAATCGAACGGATTGTTCGCGCGGTCACGTTGTTGAGCAAATTCTGCGTCATAAGAAAGATTTACACCTCGGCTCTTGTCGATCTGATGTTGGTTAGAATATCGCACGCCCCAAGTGCTTGAGGAAGCTGCGGGGGCCTCGTCGAGCTCAAGAAGCAACCCATAAGCGGCGACCTTTCCGAGCACGCCCCCGTCATATCCAACCTGGAAGGCGTGGCTGTCGCTGTCAAACTCGCCGACCGGATGGTCATCGCCGAAAATTCTATGGACGCGGCTGATGTAAAAGTAATCGAAACTAACCTTGTCAATTACTCCGCTTGTCAGTCTCACAGAATCAAACGTTTGCTCGTTTTGACGAAAACCGACGGCGCCGACAAAACGTTGATTGTTGAGATTGATGCGCTGGCGTCCGGCCGTGATCGCAGTTTTGTCGATGCCATTATAGGTTATTTGTGCACGATTGATTTCCGTCGCATCTGGATCGGCGACAACTGGAAATTGCGTTCGACCATTTGTTGTGCTGTTGAAACGATCATCACCAATATTAGTGACATTTTCCATCTCAACGAGAATTTTAAAATCGTAAAAAGACCCCGTTTCAAAACCAAGGCGTGTACGAAGAGTGCTGGCGACAGCGTTTTTGGTAAACCCGTCTTGATCTTTGACCTCCAGGCGATAGCGGGCGTCAATGATAGGTTTCCCATGGACAAATATTTTTTTAAGTACATCGTCAGCCGGCTCCGCTGATGCAGGTTGCAAAGCTAACGTCCCAAGAATACTCGCCAGGGCAAACGCACGACGCTTCATTTTCTTCTCCATATTACTCGGCTGGTGTGGACAACCGGGCGGTTTGTGCAATTTCAGATTCAGGAATTGAACTTGTGGTCTGCTTTCGCGTTCGTACAAGCTGATAGCCGCGCCGCCCCAGATACCAAATTGGTGCACTCAAAATGTGAACGAGGCGTGTGAATGGGAAGACGAGAAAGATTGTCAAACCCAGAAACAGATGGGCCTTGAATATTGGGTGGGCGTCAGCGATGAGTGACGCTGCTCCACCACGAAATGTCAGTATTCGTTGCGCCCACCCCATGAATTTAGTCATTTCGTGACCGTCAAGATGGTGCAGAGAAACGAAAATTGTCGAGAGGCCAAGCAATAGTTGTGCGAACAAGAGGAGTAAGATCGAGGTGTCGCCAAAGCTGGACGTAGCGCGCACGCGCGTGTCGAAAAGACGTCGATGAATAAGAAGTATCATTCCGGCAAAACACATCAGCCCAGCCAAACCGCCAGCTATGATGGCGAGTAGCTGCTTGGCGCTGTGGGAAATGCCGAGCGAATCGAAAACCCATATAGGTGTCAGCAAACCTACGAAATGGCCCAAGAAGATGATCAGGATGCCGACGTGAAATAAAATGCTGCCAAGAATAAGTTGTCTTCGCCGTAAGAGTTGGCTTGAGCCGCTGCGCCAAGAATATTGTCCGTGCTCGAAGCGCAGAACGTTGCCGATCGCAAAAACAGAGAGGCAGATATAGGGATAAAAGCCGAAAAAGAACTGATTGAAATAGCTGGCCATGTTTGTCAGCTCCTTGTCGTTTGAGTTTGAATGTTCAGCGCTTCTTCTGTATCCATGCGCTTCAACATATCCTCGATTTTCGGGCAGCCTTCTTCTCCCGGGCCAAAGATCACGGGCTGATCTTCCCAGGCGGCGTCTAGCGCTTCGAGATCATTCGGGTCGTCATCCGGCGCCTTGCGTAACTCTTCTAACTCAGTTGTCTTTGGCTCATGACCAGCCATTTCTTCGAGAATTCGAAGGACAGCTGCGTAGGGCGTTTTGCGCTTTGCTAGTCGCTCTTTGAGAGCGACGATAACGCTTAATGGTTCAGCGAGCAGTGCGCTCGCCTCATGAGCGGGCCGAGTGGAGAGGTATTCGAGAAACAGAGGCAGAAAATCAGGCAGTTCGCTAGCATCTACCGCAAGACCACCCTGCGCATAGAGCGTTTTAAGGTCCACCATTGCTTGACCGCGATCCCGCGACTCCCCATGAACATGCTCAAACAAGTGGAGCGAGAGCGACCGTGTCCGATCAAACAGAAACACATAACGTTCCTGCAACTCTAAAAGGTCAAGCGTGTTTAGCTCATTGATGAGAGGCGCAAGTTGGTCGAGTACCCTCTTCGGCGCTAGAGCTTCTTGGTTAAGGATTTCATTAATTTCGTTTGCCGCCATTTTTAAATCAGCAGTCGGATAAGAAAGTAGCGCACTCAAAGCTTTGTATGTGTTTGTCATATTGTGCATTCCCTTATCCGTTTTGTTTGGTGGGGGTTTTGGCGAATAAACCGGTCCATTCGACGGCGCGTTTGGGTTCGCCACATCCATCTCCGAAGCTGAAGCCACAGTCACCGCGTAAGTCGTAAGCATTCTCCGCGTATTCCCGATGGGATGTGGGAATAACGAAACGGTCTTCGTAATTGGCGATAGCCATAAGGTGGTACATTTCGTCGATCTGATCTGTCGTCATGCCGACTTTGCCGGGAATGCTCTTGTCTTCCGCGCCTTCGTAGGATTTGGAACGCATATAAGCGCGCATGGCGATGAGTTTTTCGAGCGCTTTTGCAACCGGTTCTTCATCACCGGCGGTCAACATGTTGGCGAGATATTGCATCGGGATGCGCAAATCGCGAACGTCAGGCATGGAGCCCTTTTCGCCAAAGGCGCCCGCCTGGGCCATGGATTGAATGGGAGAGAGCGGTGGCACATACCATACCATAGGGAGTGTTCGATATTCCGGGTGCAATGGAAAAGCGATTTTCCATTCCATCGCCATTTTCCATATCGGCGATTTTTTTGCCGCTTCTAACCAAGATTCGGGCACGCCGTCTGCTTTTGCCTGGCGTTGAATTTCTGGATCATTAGGGTCTAGAAAAATATCAAGATGGTTTTGATAAAGATCGGTTTCCTTTTCAGTGCTTGCTGCTTCTTCGATGCGATCGGCGTCATACAAAACAACACCCAGGTAACGAATGCGCCCGACGCATGTTTCTGAGCATACCGTTGGCTGACCGGCTTCTAGCCTTGGGTAGCAGAGTGTGCATTTTTCAGATTTTCCAGTGTTCCAGTTATAATAAATCTTTTTGTATGGGCAGCCTGAGACGCACATACGCCAGCCACGACATTTATTTTGATCGATCAAAACAACGCCATCTTCTTCACGTTTATAAATCGCGCCGGACGGGCAAACCGCAACGCAAGCCGGATTGAGACAATGCTCGCACAGTCGCGGGAGGTACATCATGAAGGTGTTTTCGAACTGTCCGTAAATCTCTTTTTCGACATTGTTGAAGTTGTAATCTTTTGAGCGTTTAGAGAACTCACCGCCGAGAATCTCTTCCCAGTTCGGTCCTTTATTGATTTTTTCCATCCGCTCTCCCGTGATAAGCGAACGGGGCCGCGCCGTAGGCGCCACTTTCGATTCTGGCGCCTTTTGTAAATGTTCATAATCGAATGTGAATGGTTCGTAGTAATCGTCGATTTCCGGCAAGTCAGGGTTCGCGAAAATCTTCGCAAGGATGCTAAGCTTTCCCCCCATTTTCGGTTGAAGCTTACCGTTCTTTTTTCGCTCCCAACCCCCATTCCATTTTGCCTGGCTTTCCCAGTCGTCAGGGTATCCAATGCCGGGCTTGGTCTCCACATTGTTGAACCACGCATATTCAACGCCTTCACGGCTTGTCCAAACATTTTTACAGGTGACGGAACACGTGTGACACCCGATGCATTTATCGAGATTGAGCACCATGCTGATTTGAGCGCGGATTTTCATTCTGCAGCCTCCGGAGTTTTCGATGGCGCATCCAGCCAGTCAACTTTATTCATCTTCCGAACAATGACGAACTCGTCTCGATTAGAGCCAACAGTCCCATAATAATTGAATCCATAAGCCTGGTGCGCATAACCCCCGATCATATGCGTCGGCTTCAAGACCGTGCGTGTCACCGAGTTGTGGATGCCGCCACGTTGTCCGGTGACCTCCGATCCCGGCACATTCACGATCTTTTCTTGAGCGTGGTACATCATCATCATGCCCGGCTTTACGCGTTGGGAAACCACGGCACGGGCGGTTAAAGCGCCATTCGTGTTATAAGCCTCGACCCAATCATTATCCTCAATGCCTACCTCTTTTGCATCATCTTCACTGAGCCAAACGATCGGGCCGCCACGTGAGAGCGTCAGCATCAAGAGGTTATCGGTGTAGGTTGAGTGGATGCCCCATTTTTGGTGCGGCGTGATGAAGTTCAAGACAATCTGCTTATTGCCGTTGCCCTTCTCGTCAATAACTGGCGCGATAGTTTTTGTATCGACCGGCGGGCGATAAACGCACAGCGTCTCGCCGAAGGCGCGCATCCATAAATGATCCTGATAGAGTTGTTGGCGGCCGGTCAACGTTCGCCACGGGATCAATTCATGAACGTTTGTATAGCCAGCGTTGTAGCAAACCTTCTCCGACTCAATGCCAGACCATGTCGGCGAGGAGATGATTTTACGCGGTTGGGCGACGACGTCACGGAAGCGAATCTTCTCGTCTTCTTTAGGTTTGGCCAAGTGAGCATGCTCACGTCCGGTGATTGCCGAGAGTGCATCCCATGCTTTGACGGCAACTTCACCATTGGTTTCCGGCGCCAGCATAAGAATGACTTCGGCCGCATCAATATCACTATCGATTCGGGCCAACCCTTTGGTTGGTCCTTCTTCGGTGACGACACCATTGAGCGCTTTGAGATGTTCGATCTCATGCTCGGTATTCCAGGAGATGCCTTTTCCGCCATTTCCAATTTTGGCCATTAACGGGCCAAGCGCGCTGAACCTTTTGTAGAGATTAGGATAATCGCGTTCGACGACAGCGACCGATGGCATTGTTTTACCGGGAATAGGTTCCGCCCCCCCCTTATGCCACTCATCGACGCCGAGTGGTTGTGCAAGTTCACCGGGCGTATCGTGCTGTATTGGCGTTAGTACGACATCTTGCTCAACACCGAGAACTTCCGGTGCGACTTCGGAAAACGATTTCGCAATTCCTTTGAAAATATCCCAATCGCTTTTGCATTCCCAAAGCGGATCAACTGCGCTTGTGAGCGGGTGAATAAAGGGATGCATGTCTGAAGTGTTGAGATCATGTTTCTCGTACCATGTGGCAGTGGGCAGGGCGATATCCGAATAAACGCATGTGGTTGACATGCGGAAATCGATCGTGACCAGAAGATCAAGTTTTCCTTCCGGCGCTTCGTCGCGCCAAGCAACTTCTTCAGGTTTTTGTCCGCCGATCTCTCCCAGATCTTTGCCTTGAACGCCATGGGCTGTTCCGAGTAGATGTTTGAGGAAATATTCGTGCCCCTTGCCGGAAGACCCCAGAAGATTTGACCGCCAAACGAACATGTTCCTCGGCCAATTTGCCGGATCGTCCGGATCCTCGCAGGACATTTTGAGCTCGCCGGATTTCAGCTCTCGCGCCACATAATCTTTCGCCTCCAGGCCTGCAGTGGCTGCATCCTTGGCGATATCTAGAGGGTTGCGCTGAAGTTGAGGCGCCGATGGCAACCAACCCATGCGCTCAGAGCGCACGTTGAAATCGATAAGGCTGCCGCTCCACGCCCCTTCAGGGGCGAGAGGGGACAGGATCTCATCAAGGCCGAGCGTCTCATAACGCCATTGATCGGTGTGCGCATAGAAAAATGAAGTCGAATTCATCTGTCGTGGCGGCCGATTCCAGTCCAGGCCGAAAGCAAGCGGCAGCCATCCAGTTTGTGGGCGTAGCTTCTCCTGCCCCACATAATGTGACCAACCCCCACCGGATTGACCGACGCACCCGCACATCACCAACATGTTGATGATGCCGCGATAGTTCATATCCATGTGATACCAATGGTTCAATCCCGCCCCGAGAATGACCATGGACTTGCCACGCGTTTTTTCGGCGTTGTCTGCGAAGCCGCGAGCGACTGCGATGACTTTGTCACGCGGCACACCGGTGATTTTTTCCTGCCAGGCTGGTGTGTAGGGGGTGTTTTCGTCGTATGACTTCGCGGCCCACTCGCCTCCGAGCCCGCGATCAAGTCCGTAATTAGCAACAAGCAGGTCAAAAACCGTCGCAACCAGCGTATCGCCATCATTTAATCGTAGCCGCTTGACCGGCACCCGACGTTCTAGAATATCTGGATGATCTGTACCCGTAAAATGATCGTGCTCACGGTTCCCGAAATAAGGAAAGGCCACATCAACGGCATCATCGCGATCATCAATGAATGAAATTGAAAGTTCAGTTTCGGACCCATCCGCAGTCTTTTCTTCCAGATTCCATTTTCCGTGCTCTCCCCAACGAAACCCGATCGAGCCGCGTGGGGTGACAACTTTCCCTGACTTTCGGTCAAAGGCGATCGTTTTCCATTCAGGATTGTTCTTCTCATGCAACGCGCCGTTGAAATCCGATGCGCGCAATAAGCGGCCAGGAACCAGTCGGCCATCTTTTTCGACCAGCCGTACAAGCATTGGCATGTCTGTGTACTGGCGGGCATATTCCTGAAAATACTCCACCTGCCGGTCGAGGTAAAACTCTTTAAGGATAACATGGCCAAACGCCATCGCGAGGGCTGCATCGGTGCCTTGTTTTGGCGATAGCCACATATCGCCAAATTTTGACGCCTCGCTGTAGTCGGGCGAGATCACAACGCTCTTTGCTCCTTTGTATCGAGCTTCCGTATAGAAATGAGCATCGGGTGTGCGCGTTTGTGGTACGTTCGATCCCCAGAGCATCAGGAATCCTGAATTATACCAGTCGGCGCTTTCGGGGACGTCAGTTTGTTCACCCCAAGTCATCGGACTTGCCGGCGGTAGGTCGCAATACCAGTCATAGAAACTCATACACGTTCCGCCGAGCAGTGAGAGGTAGCGTGATCCCGCCGCATAGGAGACCATTGACATCGCAGGAATCGGTGAAAACCCGATCACTCGGTCCGGTCCATGCTTTTTGGCTGTGTAAGCGTTGGCGGAGGCGATGATCTCGTTCACTTCCGCCCAGTTTCCACGGACGAATCCACCATGACCGCGCAACTTAACATAGGATTCGCGGGTCGCAGGCGTTTCAACGATCGACGCCCATGCGGCGACTGGCGTTCTGGTGGCTCGCGCCTCACGCCAGGCTTTTAACAACCGGCTACGGATGAGGGGGTGTTTGAGCCTGTTGCCGCTATAGAGATACCAACTATAGCTGGCGCCGCGCGAACAACCCCTCGGCTCGTGGTTGGGTAAGTCCGGTCGTGTCCGAGGATAATCCGTTTGCTGGGTTTCCCACGTGACAATGCCGCCTTTGACGTAGATCTTCCAACTGCAAGATCCTGTGCAATTCGCGCCATGTGTGGAGCGCACGATTTTATCGTGCTGCCAACGCTTGCGATAGGCATCCTCCCAAGTGCGATCTTCCTTGGTAAGCACCCCGTGTCCGTTCGAAAATTCGCTGACACGGTTTTTGAAATAAGTCAGCCGGTTTAGAAGATGACTCATGCGGATTCTCCTTGCGGAAGGCTTGAAGGTTCAGCGGGCGCCGTTTTGAGACCACGTTCAATGTCATGAAGCGCGCCGCCTTTGCGTGAATAGACCAACCAGGTGATCGCTGCGCATGTGACGTAGAATATCAGGAACGCCCAGAGTGCGCCTTCTGGCCCACCAGTCATCGAAATCGATGTGCCGTAGGATTTCGGAATGAAGAAAGCGCCATATGCAGCAATCGCTGAAGTAAATCCGATGATCGCAGCTGACTCTTTTTCAGCGTGACGTAAACGCTCCGTTGGGTCCAGCGTGGGCATTAAGCGAATCATTTCATCGCGCATAATGATGGGGATCATTTGGAAGGTTGATGCATTGCCAACTCCTGTTGCGAAGAACAGGATCATGAACATTGCGAAGAAACCCCAGAACGCGCCCGGTTGATCTTTAATCCCGAGGAAATAAAGAACACCGCCGACCGCGATAATCATCGAGATAAAGACCCAAAAAGTGACGCGTGCGCCGCCCCATTTGTCGGACACCCAGCCAGTCATAGACCGTGAAAGGGCGCCGACCAACGGACCGAGAAACGCGAACTGCAATACGTTGACATCCGGGAATTGAGTTTTCATGAGAAGCGGGAAACCAGCCGCATAACCGATGAATGACCCGAATGTGCCAGTGTAAAGCCAGCACATTATCCAGTTGTGACGACGTGTGAAGATAATCGACTGTTCAGCAAAAGACGCCTTGGCTGACGCGAGATCGTTCATGCCGAACCAGGCCGCCACTGTAGCGATCAAAAGGAACGGCACCCAGACAAATCCAGCATTTTGCAGCCATAACATCTGGCCATCGCCGGTTGTTTGTGGTTCGCCGCCGAGAACGCCGAAGACGCTTGCGGTGATGGCGAATGGAACCAGGAACTGCATGACGCTGACGCCGAGATTGCCGAGGCCAGCGTTTAGCGCGAGCGCGTTACCCTTTTGAGATTTCGGGAAAAAGAAGCTGATATTGGCCATTGAGGAGGCGAAGTTGCCGCCGCCGAAGCCACAGAGCAACGCCAGGAAAAGGAAGATGAAATATGGTGTGTCTGGATTTTGAACGGCATATCCTATGCCGAACGCCGGGATCAGGAGCGACGCAGTTGTTAATGTCGTCCATAACCGACCGCCGAAGATTGGCACCATGAAGGAATAAAAGATACGAAGTGTTGCGCCCGATAGTCCCGGTAACGCCGCTAACCAGAAAAGCTGGTCGGTCGAATAGTCGAAACCAACGGCGGGAAGTTTGGCGACGACGACGCTCCACACCATCCAGACCGAGAAGGCGAGCAATAGCGCCGGGATAGAGATCCACAGATTGCGGTTGGCGATGCGACGGCCTTTCTCTTTCCAGAATTCGTCATCTTCAGGGCGCCAATCTTCAATGGTTGGACCCGTCGTTTCTCTATGTTTTTCTTCATGAATTTCCTGCATTTCCGGAAATTGCGGTAAGGCGTCGAGTTCTGTGCTGAAGGCCTGACGCTCCATGCGCCGAATGGTGAAGTGCATCCAAGCCATCGCGACAACCACGATTGCAAAGAGCAACATGAAACAACTCGTCCAAATACCTGTCAGGTCATTCATAACCCCGAAACTGATCGGCAGCACGAAACCGCCTAGACCTCCGACCATGCCGACAAGTCCTCCAACGGAACCAACATGGTCAGGGTAATAAACGGGGATGTGTTTGTAGACCGCGGCTTTGCCGAGTGACATAAAAAATCCAAGTACAAAGATCGTAATGACGAAGGGCACAAGACCCATCTGCGTCGAAAATGTGATCGGCCCTTCTATGCCGTGAATGATGTAATCCGTATGCGGGTAAGCCAGCATGAACGTGCAAATCGCAGATACGCCGAACGTCCAGTACATCACCTGACGGGCGCCATACTTATCGGATAGGTGTCCGCCATAAGCCCGGAATATACTTGCCGGGACGGCGTAAGCTGCGGCAAGCATGCCTGCAGTTTTAATGTCGAGTCCGTACACGCCGATCAGGTAACGAGGCAGCCATAGAGCGAGGGCGACGAAGGCGCCGAATACGAAAAAATAGTAAAGTGAAAATCTCCAAACCTGGAGGCGCTTCAATGGGGTGAGCTGTGAAAATACATCATGTGGTTTTTCACCTTTTTGTTTTCGCGCTGCCGTTTGCGGGTCTTCTTTTGTGAATAGATAAAAGAGGATAGCCGTGATGAAGAGAACGATCGCGTAAATTTGGGCGGTCTGCACCCAGCCGAACGCGACGAGCAGGAATGGCGCCCCGAAGTTCGTAACAGCGGCTCCGACATTGCCCATGCCGAATATACCAAGAGCCGTACCTTGACGCTCTCTTTCGAACCATCTCGAGGTGTAGGCGATCCCGACCGCAAATGATCCGCCTGCCAAGCCAACACCGAGCGCGGCAACTAGGAACATCGGGTAGGTGCTGACTGTTGATAGCAACCATACGGCAATTGAGGTGATAAGCATCACCCCGGTAAAGACGCGGCGCCCACCAAATTGATCCGTCCAAATTCCAAGAAAGATTCGGCTGAGCGACCCGGTTAGGACCGGCGTCGCAACAAGTACCCCAAATTGCGTTTCTGATAACCCAAGATCTTGTTTGATCCTGATGCCAATGATTGAGAAAATAGTCCATACGGCGAAGCAAACCGTGAATGCAAACGTGCTTGAGCCGAGCATTCTGTTTTGTTGCCCTGGTGTAACGCCAGCTAGATAGTTCATGATTGTCATCCCGCCAATTTTGTTGCGCCCGCATTGAAGGTTGCCCTGATGTCAAACAGAGTTTTGTTTGTGCGGCAATTGCGCAAATCGCGCAGTTTATTGGGTTTTCGAATAAACAAGAGTTGCGATGAAATTGTTTGATTTCAGGATTGATCGGTTTTGTTGCCAGGCTAACGCGCGTCAATTTGTAGCTTGACATTTATCAAGTGACTGAAGGATATATCTGGAAACAACCTTTTGAAGGCTCGCCAGAAACGCCATGCGTAAGAGCGACATTCAGACTGTAAGGAAGCTTGCACTCTTCTCGGACATGAGCGATGAGTGCTTTGAAACAATGCTGCAGGGGGCGTTCCTTCAGCGTTTTCCCTCAGCAGTCGTCCTTATTGGTGAAGGCGAGCCAGCGGACTTTCTCCATATTGTCGTCGATGGCTGTGTTGAGCTTTACGCAACGACGAACGGCCGAGAATCCACAATGGCGGTGGTGAGACCTGTCGCGACGTTCATTCTGGCGGCCGTACTCGCTGACGCTCCTTATTTGATGGCGGCGCGCACGATCGAGTCTTCTCAGATTCTTATGATCCCAGCGGAAAATTTACGGGATGCAATGAAGAATGATGCAGAGTTGACGCGTGCTGTCGTTAACGAGCTTGCGAATAGTTATCGATCGGTTGTTAAAACTTTAAAAAACCACAAGTTGCGTTCCGGAGTAGAACGTCTCGCTAATTATCTCGTTAGCACCCATGAAAACCAAGGTGCGAATGGGAGGATATACCTGCCTGTAGAAAAGAAATTGCTCGCTTCGATGCTCGGCATGACGCCTGAAAACCTTTCCCGAGCTTTTGCGACTCTCAAACCTTATGGAGTAAGAGTGAAGGGAGCGGATATTGAAATCTCTTTGATTGACGATCTGCGTGTCCTCGCAAAACCCAACGAGTTAATTGATAATCCACGAAGCTAAACCGAAAAGATAATGTTATGACAAGATTACTTCCATCCGCCGCCGGAAACGTCGCTCAATCATATCCTGAAATTTGGAAAGCCTATGCAGACTTGGGCAAATCGGTTTCGAGCGCTGGGCCGCTTACGCCGAAAATGCGACGCCTTGTAAAACTCGGGCTCGCGATAGGTGTCGGGTCTGAAGGAGCCGTGCATTCCCATGTGCGCCGAGCGCTTGAAGAAGGTCTTTCGAAAGACGAGATCAAGCATGCAACGTTGTTGGCGATCACGACGATTGGGTTTCCTAAAGCCATCGCAGCGTTGAGCTGGGTCGAAGATATTACTGATGCTTCCTAATTCGAAAGGCGCGCAGGTATTCGGGGTCGCATAAGGGACGGCCCGTACGATGCAATGAACAACAAAAAAGCGGCGCTCCACGATAAGCTAGATAGCGCGACAATCGCGCCGTAATCTATCGGCGCCCAGATTGCTGTGACCCGCAAGACGGCTCCAATGTTTATGAGGGCGTAAATGAAGAGTGTTGATCCATTCGCACTCAGTGGTCTTCCCGTATGACCGAGCGAAGCGCGAGTCATAACAGCAAGTGTCATGACTCCAATTGCACCAGCCGTAAGGGCATGAAGGGCGGCGGTCGCCGGAAAGGTTACAGGCGCCATTACGCTGGCTCCCATTAATAAGATCGCGGCGCAAAGCCACGCATATCCTATATGAAGAATGAACACTGTTGGTTCGGCAATCGTCCTCCATCCTTTCCATCTCAAGAGTCGAAGGATGTGAAGGGCGCTCGCAAACAAGAGAAGGTAGCCCGTTACGATATTTTGGGGTGCGAAAAACCATGACGCCAAGCCGGCCGACAAAACTGCGATCGCGACCTTATCAAACCAACTGAAGATGGCCTCGATCGGTAGACGCTTGTTCTTTACAAGCCAGTTATGCGTGAAACTTGGCGTTATGCGACCTCCGATTAATGTGATCAGGACGGCTGCGACTGCGAGGCTCCACCGCACCCCAACAGACCCAGCACCGCCGTGCAACAGATCAACGTGCCAGAGGGTGTTTCCCAATGCGAAGAGAAAAATCAATATACAGATTGGTGCGTTGCGCCAGTTTTTTCCGGCAATTACTTCACGCCACATAAAGGCATTCAAAACAAACATGAAGGACGAATCTATGAGGGCGACTATCCACGGATCAATAACAGTTGAAACTGCGATAGATAGGCGACCCGCGAGCCATAACCCAAATAAAGCCGCAAGGGGCCACCCCAGCAAAGGCAAGCGACCGGTCCAATTTGGAATTGCAGTGAGCACAAACCCCGAAATAATCGCGGCGAGATAACCAAAAGTCATTTCGTGCCCATGCCATGAAAAAAGAGGGGAAGCCGTTTCGAAGACTGTTCCGCGATATAGTGCATTCGCTGTTAAGAGAGGCACTAGGGCAGCCATAACCGCACCCCCCATAAAGAAAGGGCGAAAACCGAAGCTAAAAATGGCTGGTCCTTTGTAGTCGCGAATGTGCTCTGCGGATTTCTTCACTGCCGGTCTCCGTGATTGGTTGCCTCAGTCAACCGACATTAAAAAGATTGAAATGCAATAATAATACTTTCCTCTCTGAGCGGGAGGACCATGATACGGAAAAACTCCTATCATTGGCGTCCTGATGGATTTTGAGCACCTGTCGAGCAAGAAGAAAATATATGTTAGAGGCCGCTAATAAAATCTTGATCGATTCTAGTGGTCAACTTAATGGCTTTATTGTTTTGATATGAGCCAAGTCGTCCGTGAGCGAGATTTGTTGGGCCGGTATCTGTCATGACTGTCACTTCAAGAGATCGAAGCGCGTTGGGATGGAGGTCTATGATTTGACCAACCTGAAGGCGGGACAGCTCTCCAACGGTCGTCGAAATATAGTCAAGCACCGCCGTGAGAGGCAATTCGCTATTTAATACATGTTGGCGAAATTTGTCTGACCAAGGCGTATTTTGATTCACTATTGCTTTCGGCGCCGTTTGTTGGTGTGCGAGGCCAATTTGTTCTATAAAACTTATCGGAAAATATAGGGTAATCGCCTTTGGCGCTTGAAATTCGTGAAATTGGAAATCAACTACCATTTTATTGATCGCCGATATATTCAAATCTCCGACGACTTCTTTTGGTGTTCGCACTCCACGTTGACCCATAAGTTCGATTCTTTTTTGACCCTCGCTCTGTTTCTGACAAATGATATTTAAAGCGGCCGTGATCACTGTCACCAGAGATTCTGACATCTGAAAATCTAAATTTGTCGAGACTTGGTCCTGTGACGGCGCCACCAGGTCGCCACCAAGAAGTCGCTCTGTCGTTACTGCTGAGAAGCTGGGTGTGATATTGACCAGCATCGCCTCAGTGCCAGCATCATCCAGAACCCAATAATAGATACCATGGGCCGCACTATCTTGAAATTCCCCTTTCAGGGAAGTCACACCGTTTGATGAGATAGTGGCTGTGACGGGGTGCTGAAGCAATGCTCCAACACCGCTTCCGAGGGCTTTCGAAATAGCGTCGCCGAATTCAGAAAGCCCCGGAAATGATTCGGCTCCTGAATTTGTTGAGGCGATCTTTTGCGCCAAAAGTGAGGGATTAACGGCCGACATCCAATAGCGCCCTTCCACCGAGATCTATTGCAACAATTTATGAAATTTTTTGGTTTATATATTCCTAAGATAGCAATCGGTTAGAGCAAAACACGATAAATGCCTCACCGGCAGATTGAATTTTTCCATGGGGAGGTACGTCGTTTAATGCGAAAACTTTCGCCCAACATTCGATCGGCTATGTAAAGTTGAGTTGTCAGGGTTGGGTGCGTAATAGGCGGTTTTTGCTACGGATGATGGATAGGGTCGTAATGTCCCATCTTGGGATTCTCATGCAATTTCCTGATATATCTGGCTATATAGAGACTATTGATCTGATCCTCTTAATCGCAAATTTACAACGAAAACGTATCTCAATCTTTTGGCGTTGCGTCACTTGTCTCGGGTGCATTGGTGAGTAAGACAGATCAAATCATCATTAAGCGGGTGAAAAAAGTCACCGGCGGAGGGCACCATGGCGGGGCATGGAAGGTCGCGTATGCAGACTTTGTTACGGCTATGATGGCTTTTTTTCTCCTGATGTGGCTGTTGAATGCGACAACAGAAGAGCAAAGAAAAGGGATTGCGGATTATTTTAATCCGACGATTCCTATAAGCCAGATTTCGGGTGGCGGATCTGGCGTACTTAATGGATCTTCGGTTTTCAGTGACGACAGTTTGGCAAAAAACGGAACGGGTAGCACAAGCACTTTCTCGCCTCGTTCGTCTGAGCCGAAGGAAAAAAGTGACAATAAGTTAAATGCCGATGAGCAAAAGGCGCTCGAAGGCGTTAAGCAAAACTTGCTTCAGCGCGCTCTCGCGCAGGACGGCGATAGTCTGTCGCGACATATACAAACACGTATGACGCCCGAAGGCCTTGTCATCGAGCTGGTTGAGGTGGATGGAAGCCCGCTTTTTGAGGTGGGGTCTTCCAGGCCGTCGAAAACTATGCGTCGATTGCTCGAAGTTGTCGCAAACGCCATAAGCATTGTTGCGAATGATCTCGCTATCGTTGGGCATACGGATAGCCTCGCTTACGCGAACGACCGAGATTACTCGAACTGGGAACTCTCTACGGACAGAGCCAATATGGCCCGCCGCCTGATGGAGGCTGCCGGAATGGATCCACGCCAAATTAATGAAGTTGCAGGAAAGGCGGATACTGAGCCTCTGACGCCAGATCCATTAGCGCCGCAAAATCGTCGGATTTCCATAACGCTTTTAAAAACAGCGACTCGTTAACTCTAATTTTAATGCCGTGAGTCAATACTCCAGGTGTTGATTAAGGTTACCGAAACACTAACCATGGACAGAAGTTATGGGACTCTCTTCTTCGCTGAATGCGGGCGTTACAGGTTTGGCCGTCAACGCCACGAAGCTTGCGACTATTTCGGATAATATCGCGAACTCAGAAACGTTCGGATACAAACGGTCGACTACAGAATTTACCAATCTGGTTCTCGAACAGGGGACAGGCACTTATACTGCTGGGGGTGTGAGAGTTGCGACCTTCAAAAATGTTGCACAACAGGGCGCGCTTATTTCCACCAACAACAGTACCGACCTATCGATAGCGGGTAGAGGGATGTTACCTGTTACACCTATTACCGGGTTGAACAGCACAGCGGGAGACAGACCGCTACAGTTGACAACGACAGGTTCGTTTTCGCCCGATGAGAATGGTTTTTTAAGAACACTCAGTGGCCTATTCCTCTTGGGGTGGCCGGCTAATGCTGATGGTAGTGTGACGGTTCCTGGACGTGATAGCCCTGCAGGACTTGAGCCTGTAAACATTACGCGTAACCGGTTCACGGCCGCCCCTACGTCCAAAATTGACCTAGGCGTCAATCTCCCTGCTTCTGAGACACTCGCGGGGGCGAGCGGAACAAGTTTTAATTTGCCGGTTGAGTATTTTGATACGTTAGGTCGTTCACAGACATTGACTATTGAATTCACGCCGCAAGTGCCAGCTACAGGGGCGAGCAATACTTGGACAGCCACCATATTTGATCATGCTGCCGATCCGACAGTGCCGATTGCGAGTTTTGATGTCACCTTTGATGATGCTGCGGTAACCGGCGGGTCCATTGCGACAGTCACGGCTGGGGCGGGCGCCAGTTATGATCCGGTAACCGGGTTAGTCGGTATTGCTGTAGCATCAGGACCGATTGATATTTCCATCGGCACTGCTGGTTCCGGTGGCCCATTGACTCAACTATCATCAAGCTTTTCACCCATCAGTGTTTTGAAGGATGGCGCTCCAATTGGTAGTTTGAGCGGCGTTGAAATTGACGAACAAGGGTTCTTGGAGGCCATCTTTGACAACGGTTTTAGACGTACGATTTATCAAATACCGGTCGCAGATGTCCCCAACCTCAATGGTCTGACATCTCAAAGCAATCAGACATTCGAAATTTCCCAAAGTAGTGGTGACGTATTCTTCTGGGATGCTGGTACTGGCCCCGTGGGAACTACTCTTGGATTCTCATTATCTGAGTCCACGACCGATATTGCTCAGGAACTAACGGATTTGATCCAGACACAGCGAGCCTATTCATCTAACGCGAAGATTATTCAGACAGTGGACGAAATGCTGCAGGAAACAACTAATCTGAAACGTTAATAGAAAGAGGCGCATAGAACGTGCGGCTTGAACCATGAGTATTTCAAATGCTGTTGCGAATGCGAATTCAGGCCTGGCGGCTGCGCAACGCCGTGCAGGCCTGGTTTCGAACAATATCGCTAACGCCTTGACCCCTGGCTTTGCACGTCGAGAGATATCCGTAAGCGAACAGATCGTTAATGGAGGCGGATCAGGCGTTAAAATTGTTGGCGTGAACCGTGTAACAGACCCTGTCTTGACGGCTGAAAGGCGCACGGCAGATGGATTGACCGGGTTCGATCAAGCGCTTGCTTCCGCATATACTAGATTTGAGGCAGCGCTTGGCGGTACTGATGATCCGTTTAGTCTATTCAACAAATACCAAAACCTGGAAACGACTTTACGGGACCTCTCACAGTCGCCAGAATCGGCAACGTTGCAAAAGCAAACGTTGATCGTGGCTAAAGATCTAGCTGGTGCGTTAAACAATCTTTCGGATCTTGTCCAGGGAACGCGCCAAGACGCTGATGCACAGATTGCCAAAGAAGTGGCTTTCGTAAATACAGCACTCAAGCAGGTTGACGCGCTGAATGCGCAAATCAGCAAAGCCAGCGTTAATGGGCGCGATGCTACGGCGCTTGAAGATCAACGTAAAACGCTCATCGATCAAATTTCGTCCATCATTCCATCGCGAGAACTTCGACGTGAAAATGGCCAAGTTGATCTCATGACATTGGAAGGCGTGTTCCTTTTGTCTGGGACGGTGAAGGAATTGACGTTTACGCCAACGGGTATAATTACACCCGACAGGCAGTTCAGCGGCGGTGCGGGTGTTCTTTCTGGCGTTCAAGTCGAAGGTATTGATATTACCCCGCAGGGGCCAGGTGCGCTTGCCATTCAGAAAGGTTCGCTTGCGGCGCACTTTGACGTACGTGATGATGTATCTCCGGCATTCCAGAGGCAGATCGATTCCCTTTCTCGCAATCTGATCGAGCGATTCTCGAATATTGATGCAACATTACCACCCGGAGCGCCAGGGTTGTTTACTGACGCTGGGGCGGCAGTTGATCCGAGCAATGAATTAGGATTAGCAAACCGTATTGCCGTGAATAGCGCCGTGGACTCCGATCAAGGTGGTTTCGTATGGCGCTTGCGTGATGGTCTAGGAGCCGTTGCTGAAGGTCCTGCTGGAGCCGCAGGTAATATCCTGACTTTATTGGACTCCTTTACAGCCTCTATTCCGTTATCTGCCGGCTCTGGTATTGGCGGTAAGCAAACAGCGGTGCAAGCAGTAGCGGCTGTTTCTTCAATAATCGGTAGCGCACGTGTGACGGCGCAAACGGCGCTGGCGGGTTCAACGGCGCGCTCTGATGCCCTTACGGATGCAGAATCTGCGATTACTGGCGTTGATACCGATCAAGAATTACAGAAGCTCTTACTCATTGAGCAGGCATTCTCCGCGAATGCGCGGGTCATACAAACTGCTCAAGAACTGATGCAGATTTTAATGGAGCTGTAATATGAACTCCTCCGGTATTCCAGATCTTCTTGCATTCTCACGGTTGTCTCGTGCGGTTACGAATATTAAATCACAAGCAGATACGGCGCGTACGGAAGCCGTTACGGGTAGAGTTGATGATATCACGACAGAGGTTAAAGGCGATATTGGCGGCGTGCACCTCCTCAAGAAAGCTGTAGAAGATGCTCAAGCCTACCAAGTAAGTCTCTCACTGGCGTCAAACCGCGCGGAAAGAACACAAACCATTTTAGGGCGGATGGCGACGGATAGCAGTCGAATCGCGACTGAGACGCTTGCCCAACTTGGGGTTGGCAATGTGTCCTCATTGAAGACAAGCGCAGCAGAGGCGCGTGCGTCTGTCGTTAGTATCTTTTCACTGCTTAATACCACCGAGGGCGGGCGGGCATTGTTTGGCGGGGATGTTGTCGATCAGCCTCCGCTAGTGAATGCCGAAGCGTTGTTAACTGACGTGCAAACGATCATTACCGGCGCACCAGATGCGGCGAGCGCGAATGTTGCGCTTGATTTCTATTTCAATGATCCCGCAGGTGGTTTTGCGACAAATATTTATGCGGGAGGCGCGGGAGATGCGCCTCCGGTTGAGATTTCTCCAGGTGTGCGGATTAACACTTCTGTGAAGGCAAACGCCCAACCAATAAAGGATCTGATTCGGGGACTTGCCGTTACGGCTAATTATTCTGAGGCCCCATCGGGTAACTTCGATGAACGCGATAAGCTCGCGATCTCAGCGGTTGAATTAACGCTCAGTGCAGAAAATTCATTTTCTGAATTGCGCGCAGCTATTGGCGTAGTTGAAGCCCAGATCGATGCCAGCATAAATAGGCATGCCGCGGAAGAGACCGTTTTAACGAGCCTCTTCAATTCGAAAACACTTCGTGATCCCTTTGAGGCAGCATCGCAGTTGCAACTCCTAGAGAGCCAACTTGAGGCTTCTTATTTATTGACTGCGCGCATCAGTCGTCTTTCCCTGGCGAACTTTTTGAGATAGGCGCTATGATCAAATTTATAATCCCCAGCTTTGTATTTATTTTGGCTTTCGTCATTACGCCTGTTCAGGCCGATGTGCGGTTGAAGGATCTCGTTGAGATCGAAGGTGTTCGTGGAAACGACCTTGTTGGCTATGGCCTCGTGGTAGGGCTTGATGGGACAGGTGACGGTTTAAGAAACTCGCCCTATACGGAAGAAGCGTTATCCAGTTTGCTAGAACGTCTTGGTATAAATGTGCAAGGCGAGGAATTTAGACCAAAAAACGTAGCGGCTGTTCTCGCGACTGCGACCTTGCCGCCATTTGCCCGTACAGGCATGCAGATTGACGTCACTGTATCCGCGATTGGGGACGCAAAAAGTTTGCGGGGCGGGACACTGATAATGACGCCTCTGAATGCCGCTGACGGGCAGATTTATTCGGTTGCTCAGGGTCCTATTCTTGTTAGCGGATTTTCCGCCGAAGGTGAGGGTTCATCTATAACGGAAGGCGTTCCAACCGCGGGAACGATTCCAAATGGAGGGCGAATTGAACGAGAGTTGCCATTTGATTTTGATGAACTTGAAAATGTTACATTAACGCTACGTTCCCCGGATTTCACGACAGCATCTCGAATTGAGACAGCTGTAAACACCGCCGTTGGTAAGTCGATCGCGACGATGCTTGATGCTACGGCCGTTCGGTTGGAGCTGGATCCGCAATTTCGTTCGCCCGCTCATATGATGAGCGCTGTTGAGAATATCGGTATAAATCCCGCGCAAAAGGCCAGAATAGTTGTCGATCAGCGCTCAGGTACGATCGTTTTGGGGTCTGATGTGCGCATCTCCAGTGTTGCTGTCGCTCAAGGAAATCTGTCAATTCGAATTGACGAAACCCCGCAAGCTGTTCAACCGAATCCCTTCTCGAAGGGCGGTGAAACCGTCGTACTGCCACGTACGGATATATCAATCGATGATCGGCCAGACAGACATATCGGCTTGATCAACGAGAATGTAACGCTTGCTGACTTAGTCTCTGGTCTCAATGCGCTCGGAGTCAGTCCTCGAGAAATGATCGATATATTAAAATCGATTAAGTCTGCAGGCGCATTACACGCAGAATTAGTCGTTCAATAAACGAACATACCATCTTCGAAAGAAAGTTCGTATTTTTTAAGCGCCTTGTCATGAAGGGCTGAGAAAGCTGAACGAAGTAAAGCTAAAAAACAGTCGTCGATACATATTAAAAGACCCCACACCATCGAATGGTCTGGTCGATCGATGCCAGGATTACCCCACTCTTACTCATTGACGATGGAGCGGTGACGATCCCTGCTTGATTGTTGGGTCGTTTATGAGTGAGTACAGAGTTGAGCATGCTTTAAAAGAAAACTGAATATAGAGATGATCCATTTTTATGAGGCCTAATCAGATGAAGTCATCTCATGTGTGACAACGCATTTCATTGTCTCTATCGCAACTAAACTATGGGCCGAGTTAAATGCGTCCCATAGATTTGTACGTGCGGGTGTCGGGCGCGTCGATTAATAAGAAAGCCGTTGTGTTCTTATCCCGGTGGCCTAAAGATAAACTTCAGTGTCTTCTTCTTCCGTGACAATCTTTATAAGTTCAAACTCGCCTGAAGCGACCAATCGTCGGACAGTTGACATAATAACCGTTTGAGCAACTTCAGCTTCCGTGACTGAAACTTGTTTTAGCTGTTCGATTTGTTCTTCATATTGCTGAGCCATACGTTGCGAAACGTTTTTGAACAAATATTCAACAGTCTCAGGCGCGTTTTGACGCCCGTATTTTGCCGCTTTTAGGAGGGTGTCAACTTCAATTTCACGAACAATTATGGGAATTGCTTTGGGCGGAACACGTGTCGGAATATCTTCGAATGTCAGAATAAACTCTTTGACCGAATCATAAATCTCTGGTGTCTTTGTAGAGATAAATTCGAGCAAATTCTGACGCTTTTCTGAGGATAAATTGTTCATTAAGGCGCCAATCATTGCTCCTGGATTTTTTGCCTTGGTTTTTTTTCGCATCGGCGCAAGGAGTTCGCTCTCGATCGTATCGGCCAAAACCCGCAAGGCTTCTCGTCGGATATTGATTGGTTTTGACAGTCGAATAACAACTTCCTGCGCCAAGACAGCGTCCAATTCCCCCAAAATTTGAGAGGCTTTTTCAGGATCCGTTCGAGACAGAATGACAGCAATCGTCTGAGGATGTTGTGCGGCGAGATACGCACTGACTACGTGCACATCCACGGCGCCCAATTTATCCCAAACGGTTCTACCGCCTGGAGCATCTACGTCATCCATGAGGCGATCGATCTCGTCTTCGCCCTTGAACTGACTGAGCAGTCGGCGTGTCATCTCATAGCCACCACCGACTTCAAGACCATCCTCTTGCAAATTCGAAACAAATTCCTCGACGACGGCCATGAGTTCATGGTGAGGGATCTTATGTAAATTGGCATAGGCCTCGGCGAAGGCGCGCAAATGTTTGTCGCTGATGCGTTCAATGATCGGCCCTGCGGCTTCCGGCCCCAGAGCGGCGATAACGAGAGCTGCCTTTTGCGGAGAAGACAGCATAATCCGTCGGGCATGCCCGCCCGGTTGCAAAGCGATTTGTGCGGGTGTGGCCAAGGGCGTCCGCACTGTCGTTGAGGTCATGTTCCGTATCCTTTGACCACGGCGCCTGCGATTTCAACCCAACCGTTTGCCAATACAAAGAAAGCAAGCTTGAAGGGAAGGGAGACAATTGCAGGGGGCACCATCATCATACCCATTGCCATCAAAATTGAAGCGACAATTAAATCTATAATCAAAAAAGGTAGAAAAATTACAAACCCGACCTCAAAAGCATGCTGAATTTCCGAGAGCATAAAAGCCGGTACAAGAACCGAAAATGGCGTATTACCATCTTCATTCACCCTCGCCGGAGAAACCTCACTTAAAGTTTCAATGGCGACAGGGGACACGCGGGCGTTCATAAATACTTGAAATGGCGCCAAGGTGCGTTCGAACGCCTGCTTTTCGGTGATGCTGTCGTCGAGTAACGGCTGAATTCCGCTTTGCCAGGATTCGGTAAAAACGGGTTCCATTACAAAGTATGTTAAAAACAGAGCCAAACTCATGATAAGCATGTTCGGAGGGGCTTGTTGAAGACCTATGGCTTGTCGCAAGATTGAGAAAACAATCACCATGAATGGCAAGCAGGTAATCATCATCGCGATACCCGGCGCCATACTCAACACGGTCACCAGCCCGAAAAGCTGCACAACGCGCAAACTCAAGCCAGAACCTGTTACAGCATCCAGAGTGCTGTCTTGAGCAACTGCCGGCCCGCCAATCAAAAATAGGATTACGACTACTGCGGATAATCCAACGGTAGCGCCAAGCTTGTGCTTCATCAGATAATATCCGACATATCGACGATCTCGGTGAGGCGTATTCCGAGGCGGCCTTGATCGTCTCCCGTTTGAGTGAGTTCGCCGCGGGCGATAACACGATCTTTAACGCGCAGCTCAACGGGGTCGTCCAAGCTCGTATCAAGCGGTAACAGATGATCCTTTTCCATACTGAGAAGCTCGCCGATCAACGGGCGAGCAGTGCCAACAGTTACAACGACCTCAATCGGAACACTGAAGATAGCACGTTTGAGCTGATTTTGAGCTGCACTTTCACGACGTTCATAAACGGGCGCTTCAGAATCGTCATCTTGCTTTTCCCCAGTGTCGAGAGGTGGAAGTTCGCTGCTTTTTGTCGTGTTCGTTTGTTTGGTTTCGTTTTCTGTCATGTTGCTGCTCTTATTTCTGCCGCCTCATAGGCGTTTTCTAACGCGGTTAAACAATCGGCGATGGCTTGGTCTAAATCGAATTCCATCCCACCACCTTGCCAGGTGGCGTTGGCCACAGCGCCTGTTAACGTCGGATCCGATGTGACATTTAAGTTTCCGGTTGTGTTCAAGTTCGCAATTGCCGCCTTCAAAGGCTCAACCTTCTCAGGGGGCACAGTAATTTCAATGGAATTGATGGACGACGTGATTTGAATATTATTGAACGCTTCGGCCGCTTCTATGGCAAACTTCGATTCTGCAAGAACGGGTAAAATCTTTCTAAGGACGACGGAAAATGCTTTTCCGGACTGTCGGCTCAATCTTATGGGAATTTCTGCGAGTTCGGTTTCTAGCACACTGCAGACTTCCGATAAAAATTTTACCTGTTCGTCTGCTGTCGCCATAGCCGCTGCTTGTCCAGCGGCAAATCCTTCAGAATATGCCTCGGCTCTTGCGCGCTGGACGATGATATCCTCGCCGTTTAATCTGCTGGCGCTCGAGCGATCTTCGTGCGAATCGAACCGCTCTAATACAAGATTGAGAGCGCTCATGCTGCATCTTCCGCAGTTTCGAGCCATGATTTGATTAGATTGGCGGTCTCGTCGGTTTTCGTGTTGGCGATCTCTTGCAGAGTTGTGATTGCATCGGGCGGAGCGGCCGGGGTGCTCGCCGCTGAAGTCAGTTGTGGATTGAGTGTTTCGGTATCAATAGCCGCAAATTGCGTCTGTTGGGGAACAGCCTTCGTTGAGAGCAATGGTTTGACGACGAATAATCCCAGCACAAGCGTAACAATTGAGAGAACAGCGATTTGAATGGTCTGCATCAAGTGACGTCCTATAAAGTCACCAACGAGATCAGCTTCGACCAACACACCATCATTTAATATGGGTTTAAATGGTAGGGTTTGTATTGTGATGGTGTCTCCACGTTCTTCGTTATAACCCGCGGCATTGGCGACAAGCTCCCGAAGTGTTTCGATTTCTTCTGAAGTTCTGAGAACGGGTTCGCCACCCTCTTCAATCGCTTCTTCTACTATCTGATTAACAAAAACGGCGACGCTTAATCTACGTGTTGCGCCAGGTAATTTTTCACGTTCACGCCTGATCTCTGACATATCAAAATCAATTTTTTCATTCGTTTCGGATCTCTCTGTTCTTGATTGTTCACCGGCGGGCGCTGCGTCACCTGATGGCAAATTGCTTGCCACCGTAATTGCGCCGCTGCTCCCACCAAATGAAGTCTCTGATGTCTCTCGTGTTTCTTTCCCAGCAATCACACGTCCGTTAGGATCAAAAACGCGTTCTGTAATCGCTTCGCGCTCCATATCAATTTCGAGTGCAACTTGGACACGTGCGTTCCCAGCACCAACCCGTGCTTCGAGTAGATTAAGAATGTCGTTTTCAAGTTTTTGCTCACGATCAGCGGAGTCTGCTACTTCAGTTGCCATTGATTCATCTGAACCAGGACTGAGAATAACGCCCCCGATGGAATCTAAAACGGCAACCTGTTCGGGCGCTAAACTGGGGACTGCGGACGCCACCATGTAGCGGATTGCCTGAGCATTCGCCCCTTCTAGTCGGCCCTGACTCATAGTTACTGTGACCACGGCAGTCGGTTTCACGCGATTACGAGAGAATGCATTTGAACTTTGACTGGCTATATGGACCCGAGCAGCACGGATGCCTGGTGTGCTCAAAATTGTGCGGGCTAACTCCCCCTCTTTCGCTCGCCAATATGTTGCATCAAACATGTCTGATGTTGTCGCAAACCCATTCAGGGTATCCAGAAGCTCGTATCCGGCTTGCCCTTGTTGTGGAAGGCCTTCCCCTGCCAATGACATGCGGGCGGCGTCGCGTTTGGAAACCGGGACATAAATCGCTTCACCACGAATTTCGAATGGCACATCCATTCGTTCTAACGCACCAATGACATCGCTTGCCGTTCTTCCATCAAGTCCAGCGTAGAGCAAAGACATATTTGGTGTTGAGGCTGTTCTTGCGAGCATCGCAAAGGCAACAATAGTTGCGGCAACTGATGCGACCATCATCAATCGTTTCGCCGGCGTTAATATTCCCCAAATTGAAACAAGTCCCTGCATTTGTAATTCGCCCGTTAATACCTAGCGCTAACAAAATAATTCCAACGCTCTGAATTTCATTTACCATTTGATCATTAAGAGGAGGTTACACATACAAGCATCAAATGGGCGTGAGCGAAGTTTTTCACGTGAAGTGGAGCTCGAGAATGAGCGATGAAGAAACAACGACGGAAGAAGATGCCGGCCAGGACGAGCTCGAAAAGAAGCCCTCGCCTGTAAAGTCAATTCTCTTCTCCGTATTGCTAGCGTTGGTCATGGGTGTTGTTGCGGCAGGCAGCGTGTATTTGTTTGCTCCAACGCAGGTCGCAAGTGACGCTTCGGCATCGAATGAGAAATCAAGCCATAAAAGTAGCCATAACAAACGCGATGTCACATACGTTAATCTGGAACCCCTTGTGGTGACGTTGGGCCCGGACGCCCAATCAAGTTATCTAAAGATTTCAGTCACGCTCGAGACGACTTCAAGTCATGAAAAAACACTAATCGAGATGATGCCGCGATTTAGAGATGTATTGATTAGTTATCTGCGCGCAGTTGATGAAAATGATTTGATTCAACCTTCGGCAATGATCCGTCTGCGTGCGCAGATGTTGCGAAGGTTGCAACTTGTTGGTTCAGAGGAAGCAGTGAATGACGTCCTCATTACAGATTTTGTCTTAACTTAGGAGGCCCGTTATGGAACTCGTTACGGATTTTCTGCTTCTCGCCGCCACCGGAACCGCATGTCTTTACTGTTGGATTCTCAGCAAGCGACTGAAGCGACTTACCAATGCAAAGAATGGATTCGGCGCAGGGATCGCCGCTCTGTCACATTCAGCCGAAGAGATGAAGGCAGTGATGGAGAGTACGAAAGTATCGGGCGACGCTGTCGCACATCGCCTGGAGACTCTATTGATCAAATCGGAAAATAGGGTTTCGCATCTTCAAGATTTGCTTCAACAGGTCACTGACATGCGAGAATCCGCAATGGATGAAACAAGGCAAGTCACTTTGAAATACACGGAAACTCTTTCGCCATTGATCGAAGAGGCAAATGAGAGTGCAGATCGTTTGTTTAATGCGTTAGACGCAGCATCCGCCGCTGAGTTGGAGATGATGTGCAGGCCATTCGGACAAGATGCGGATAAACGCCCTCTCAAAGTTGCTGTAAATCTCTAAATAAAAAATTCAGGAGTGATGGTGTGAAACCGAACCCATTGATGGTCATTCTCTTCGTTCTTGCCGCGTCGTTTATGGGACGTTTTATCAATTTTGCGGGAGCTGCGGCAGAGAACATCAGTGACGCGGAGTTGAGTGCGGAAGCATCCGAAGCGGCTATGTCAAAGGAAACGGAAAACATCGCACCTCCTGCGGAGCCAGAACCCGTCATTTCCATGCTTTCGGCGCCATTGCAGGCAGATACAGCGCACCATGATTCCGGATTGAGTGAACCTTCAGATGTTTTGGAAGAGACAGATTCTGTTGATCGATCCGCGCTTCTTAAGGCGGTGCGCGTGCGCTCTACGACGCTTGCAAAGCATGAAGCGGACCTAGCGGACCGAGTGCGATTGTTAGAGGTCGTTGAGCGGCGAGTTGATGAAAAGATACTGGTCCTTAAATCTGTGAAAGAAGAGCTTGAATCACGACTGGTCTTTGCAGATAGCGCGGCAAAAGAAGACGTAACGTTACTCGCCCGAATGTATGAGCAGATGAAGCCGCAAAAGGCCGGTGAAATCTTCAATGCGATGGACTCGTCATTTGCAGCAGGGTTTTTGACAGAGATGAATAGTGATAGCGCTGCGCAGATTTTGACGAACATGGAAACCAATAAAGCCTATGCTGTAAGCGTCATGATAGCCGGTCGAAATGCGAATCTCGATCGACCATGATGAAGGTCTATTTCATTATATATTAATTATAAAAATCTATAAAATTATCTCGTCCAAGTTTACTTCAGCTTAGAAAAAGCGATCGATATGGGCAGTATAATTGGTATAGTAATTACTGTTGTTATGGTCTTCGGCGGTTATATGATCGCTGGCGGACATCTAGAGATTATCCTTCATTCCTTGCCCTATGAGATGATGATAATTGGTGGCGCCGCCACTGGCGCCTTTGTTGTCGGTAACGATCTTTCGGTCATCAAGCACACAGCAGCCGATCTTGTAAAGATTTTTACAGGTGCGCGCTGGAAGCGGCAAGATTATCAAGATCTTCTTTGTCTTTTATTTGATTTAGTGCGGATCGCAAAAGAAAGCCCCGTTGAAATTGAGAGGCATATAGAAAACCCATCCGAGTCGACGGTCTTCGGTAAATACCCAAGAATTAACGCCGATAACGAAGCAATCGATATGATCTGCGATACGATCCGTTCTATGACAATGAATTTCGATAACCCACACCAAGTCGAGGAATTACTCGAAAAACATCTTGAATCATTGCACGAAAATAGCATGCATGGCGCTCATGCCTTGCAGAAGATGGCGGATGGCCTGCCGGCTCTTGGGATTGTGGCAGCGGTTCTTGGCGTGATAAAAACCATGGCGTCTATTGATAAACCACCCGAAGTTCTCGGGCAGATGATCGGTGGCGCCCTAGTCGGGACGTTTCTCGGTGTTTTCCTCGCATACGGACTGGTTGGGCCATTTTCAGACAAAGTCATGGCAATTCGGGAGGAAGAAAGTCGCTTTTACGCTCTAATTCGTGAAGCCCTTGTCGCCAGTCTGAATAAGCATACGCCTCAACTTTGTGTGGAGGTCGCGCGCCGGAATGCGCCGAAAAAATTTCGACCTAGTTTCAACGACCTTGAAGATGCGATTCGTGCTTCGCAGAAGGCTGCATAATGATAACCCGCACGGCCATAACGCTTTTTTGCACTTTGTTTTTCGTTGGCGATGCCTTCGCGGAGGGAACCGTTGACTTCTCCGCAGGGGAGCATGCAGATCATTCGAGAATTGTGATCTCAGGCAGTGATACAGAATTAAATGTCACTCAATCGGGGAGAGATATAGAAATTCACTTCCGTAGCGTTATTGACAAATTTAATTTGGCAGATGTCAATATATTTAGAAAAGCGCACCGGGTTTTAAAAGCGGATGAGGCGTCCGTGGCTTCCGGGTCACTCGTTCGTTTGCAGCTTAACTGTGATTGTCAAGTCAAGACTATGCAGTTAGAGGATGGCGACTGGACTCTTGATATATTCGACTCTGTACAAAAACAAAAATTGGTTGAGAAAACCAAACCTGTACCTCAAAAGAAATCAGAGTCGACGCTGAAAGATAATAAACAAAAGCAACGTAACGATGAGGATGTGGACACGCTATCTGTTGATCAGGCGCATACGAGGATGGTTGATCTTCTTCAACAAGCTGCAGATGAGGGGCTAATTGTCATCAAATCTAAGACTGAAGAAACAGCCGATCCGTCTACGGGAGATGATTCAAGAAGCGTGTTCGAGGAGATCGCCACCATCGCGATCGACAAAGATGAACACATCGAATCCGTTTCACAAGCACCTCCAAAAGTGTTGGCGCCTGGAGCTTGCTTACCAGATGATGATTTCGCCATTGATGGGGAGCGTTTTGAGAAGAATCCGTTAGTGGAAATAGCGGAGCTGCAATCGAATATTATCGATGCGTCTGCTGAACAACAAAGAGAAGTGATTGAGAAACTTGCAGGTGGATTTCTGGCAATTGGGTTTGGGGAAGAAGCATTAGCACTGTTAACGGATAGCGGATTGGAAGGCATATTGCTGGCGGATATGGCGCGCACAGTGGCGGAAAAACCAATCCAGGCATCAGGAATATTGCTCAATGCCATTGAGTGCGGGGGCGCGCATGCCCTTTGGCAAGCAGCTGCAAGTGAACCAGCGGTGGCTACCGAAAAGTTTCATAGGTCAAGTGATGCTGTAACTTTGCTTCCGAAACGGTTGCGCGCATTGCTTGGGGCAAGAATAGCTCAGAAGATGATTGATGCAGGCGATTGGGCCACGGCTAATCGCCTTTATGAGATTGCGGCTTCGGCGTCTGAAATTCCGACACCAAAATTACAATTTGTTGCGGCGCGATTGCGCGAGCATGAGGGGGCCACGGAGGAATCACAGGATTTACTCCTCGATCTTGCCGGAAGCGGGAGTGATGCCGCTAAAGACGCGCTCTTAATGCTTGCTGAACAATATGCAGTTGGTCAGGGAGAACCGCATGTTGGGTTTGTTGATGATCTCGGTGCGCTTGCGAAAGTGCAGCGAGGCTCTGACGATGGGGCGCAGGCAGCATTTATGGAAGCGCTCATTTGGTCTGAAGCCGGTAATGTCGAAGCAAGTATGTTGTTGTTGAGAAGTGCGGCGAATTCCAGCCCTGCGAAAGCGGAAAAGTCGCGTTTAAAAGCGCGTGAAATTCTTACCAAGGCATTTTCGTCTCCAATCGAAGCTGAACGTATTTCAGCGCTCGCGGCATTCATGGATCATCGTGAATTTGTTGAGTCCATCGACCCATCCCCCACGTTTCAGCAAAATGTGGCCCGGTCAGCGCTGGACTTAGGGCTGCCAAACATTGCGTTCGATGTTTTGAAAGACCGTGCCCTCTCGTCGAAAAAAGAATTGATGCAGCTTAAGGCGTTAGCCGCGCTGGAGGGGCACAACACTGAAGGTGCGCTCGCTATGGCGGCGCCGTATACGAACGACCCAGAATTTGCGGAGCTCGTTGTAAGGGCCAACATGCAACAGAGAAATTATTTTGCAGCGCTTGCGGTAGCTTCCACGCTTCCCAACTCGAGTAAAAAAGAAATCTTGACTTCACAATCGGCATGGCGAGCTGGCGATTGGGAGAGTGCTGAGAGGGCATTTCGTCGTATGGATCCCAGTTTGATGGGAGAAAATGTGGCCATTCAATATGCATTTGCCGCGTATATGTCTGGCGTCAGTGTAATTCCGCCTGCTGCAGAAGCGGTTTTAAGAAGAACGAATAGCAGTGCCCTTGCGGGAATTAAAAGCCTTTTTTCGAATGCGCTTGAAGGATCCATTTTGGATCGCGCCCGAACGGCCACGATGGGCGCGACAGAGGAAATTGAGTTACTTGAGGAGGCGCTTAGTCATGGATAATGCAGGCTATGTAGGGCTGACCAGGCAAGCGGGGTTATTACGTGAGTTGAACGCGATTGCGAACAACATCGCTAACCTCAATACAACTGGTTATCGTCGTGAAGGGGTCGTCTTTTCAGAACACGTGAAGGCGCTTGGCAATGATGATCCTAGTCTTTCGATGGCAACAGCGAGCCACCGTTTTGTAGACCTCAATGTTGGTGAGATTAAAAGAACAGACAACTCGCTCGATTTCGCGATCGACGGTGATGCATTCTTCCTTATAGAAACGCCAGCTGGGCAACGCCTGACGAAGGCTGGAGCATTCACGGTCAACGAGGTTGGTGAACTTACTACAGGTGGTGGTGCGCGCGTGCTCGATGAGGGCGGGGGGGCAATCGTTCTGCCCACTCAAGCACGCGTTATCTCCGCAACACCCGATGGGTCACTGATGGCCGATGGTCAACCGGTAGGACGTTTAGGTTTGATGAAAGCGGACCCGGCTTTCCTCGTACGAGAGGGTGACAATTTATTTCGTGCTGACCAGGGGTTTGAACCCGCAGATGATGTAAAAGTTCGTCAGAATGCACTTGAAGGATCCAATGTCAGTGCAGTGACGGAAATTGCACGTCTGATTGAAGTACAGAGAACGTATGAGTCGGGGCAGAAACTTTTCCAAAATGAGGATGAGCGAATTAGGAAAACGGTCCGTGACCTGGGGCAAATGCGATGAAGATATTCGTCTGCATTAAGAAAGGGATAGAAATATGCGTGCATTAAGCATAGCGGCTACTGGCATGGATGCGCAACAAACGCGTGTCGAAGTCATTTCAAATAATCTCGCAAATATGAACACAACCGCCTATGCGGCGCGTCGTGCTGAATTTTCGGATCTTCATTACCAAATCGTTCGTGCGGCAGGCGCATCGTCGTCTTCCGATGGTACGGTCGTGCCAGAGGGGGTCCAGATGGGGCTGGGCGTTCGTACGTCATCGATTGCGATCGAGATGAGTCAAGGCACTCTCAAGGAGACATCGGGTGATCTTGATTTGGCTATCGATGGTAAGGGATTCTTTGAAGTGACAATCCCATCCGGTGACGCAGCCTATACCAGGGACGGAGCCTTTAAACGCACAGGCGAGGGGCTCATGGTGAACAGCGAAGGATTTCCTCTCGCTGGTGATATCACCATTCCGGAAGACGCTCGGCGTATTGCCATAAATCCAGAGGGTGAGGTTTTTGCGCATTTCGATGGTCAGCCGCAAGGGCAGCTAATTGGGCAAATTAATCTTGTCACATTCTCTAACGCCAACGGGTTAGAACCGATGGGGGGCAATCTCTACCGTGAAACAGCGGCTTCCGGGTCGCCGATCATTGGCGAACCAGGCCAGGATGGCGTCGGTATGATGAACCAAGGGTATCTTGAAGAATCCAGCGTAGATGTCGTTCAACAAATAGCCGAATTGATTGAAGCTCAACGGGGATACGAACTTAACTCAAAAGTTATTTCCGCAGCTGATCAGATGCTCGGCGCAGCAAACCAGATTCGGTGATGTTATGTTAAAATTTTCAGGATTAATCGCTGCCTCAATTCTCGCTTCTGGGTACGAACCGGCCGTTATTGAGGAATTAGTCGCTGCACGTAATGTTAGCGTTGGTCAGATCATCACCGCCAGTGATATTGTCACGCCTAAGGGCGAAATTGGACTTCGTCGTGCGGCGCACCTCATTGGCCAAGAGACCCTGCACGCCCTTTACAAAGGGAAGGCGTTTTCGGAAGGAGACCTGCATGCACCTACGATCGTTAATCGAAATACCATCGTGAAAATGGAATTCGTAAAAGGCCCTATGACGATATCCGCTGAGGGACGCGCGTTAGACAATGGCGGCATGGGTGAACGAGTTCGGGTGATGAACCTTCTTTCGCGACGCGTTGTTACGGCTGTTGTTATTGCAGAAAATACTGTGAAGGCGAAACCATGAAGTTAAAGAAATATCTTCTCGCCTGCGCTTCGCTATGCTTGCTGACGCAAGGCTGTGTGAGTCGAATTGATCATTTCGGGAAAGCACCGTCAATGAGTGCGCCGGGTAGCCCGCGTCATGCATTACCACCAGTATCAGAACAACGAATGGCACTTGCGAAGGCGCGAATTCCGTCGCCAGATGAAGAGGGGGCGACTGGATCTCTCTGGCGTTCGGGGCCAGCGTCGTTATTCGGTGACCGCAGAGCGCGCACTCTTGGCGACATTGTGACAGTAGTTGTCGAGATAGATGAAGAAGCGGAAATCCGTAATCGTACGAATCGTACGCGTGATGGGTCCGAAGAACTGGCGGTGCCGAATCTTTTCGGTTTACCGACCCTGGCGAAGCGCGTACTTCCAGGTGATGCTGACCTCGATCCCGCTATCGAAGCCAGTTCGTCATCCTCTTCAAACGGGGACGGCACAATCCGCAGGCAAGAAAAGATCACGCTTCAAATCGCAGCGACGGTCGTCACCATACTACCAAATGGTCACATGGTGATCTCTGGCAATCAGGAGGTGCGTGTCAATCATGAGCTTCGCGATCTGCAAGTCGCAGGAATCATTCGACCAGAAGATATCTCACGTAGAAATACGATTACTTATGAGAAAATAGCCGATGCTCGTGTTATATATGGAGGTCGCGGATCAATCACTGATCTCCAGGAGCCGCGCTATGGTCAACAGGTGCTCGACGCCATAATGCCGTTTTGATAGTCCCATGATGAAATTTCTCCCTGTAATCTTGCAAGTAATTTTTGTTTTCGGCGGCGTGATGGCTGGCCTTTGGCTGAAATTTACGCCAGATGCCGGCGCCGATCATGTTGAGATTGAAGCCGATGATCATGCTCTGGTCACACATGACAATACGAATGAAAACGCTGAGAAGAAAAAGAATAAATCGGGTGGAGGTCATGGTGCTGACAATATGAATTCCGATAATGGGTATATGAAATTCAGCCGTCAGTTTATCGTGCCGGTGTTGGATAAGGCTGGTGTTAATTCACTTGTTATCCTGGAATTAAATATCGAAGTGCCATCAAACGCAACTGAAACCATATATGTTAAGGAACCCAAGTTAAGGGACGTATTATTGAGCCGTCTATTACAACTCTCCAATGGCGGAGCCTTTGACGATCAGATAACTGAGCAAAGAAAGCTGGACACGCTTCGCGTGGAATTACTTGAGGCGGCGCAGGGCGTTATCGGTGAGAGCGCGATAAATATTCTGATATTAAATATATCAAGACAAAACGTTTGATTTAATGGATTCCCGTACGGCGGTGATAGATCCGGGTTCCACAACATTTCCGTTTTCTAGAATCAATTGCATCGCACCATTGACTAATCTCGCTTCGGTTACGCGTGCATTGATGCTCGGTAATGGTCTCCCGATAAGGGTATCATCTCTGAAAGTGGGGACTGATATCGTATATTCCCCCTGAGGAACTACAAAACCGCCACTATCAACACCGTTCCATGTGAATGTGTTTTGACCGACGCGTACATCTTCTCGAAAAATAACAGAATTATTTCTGTCACGTATCACCACTTCGTTTGTCGTTCCAACCGCGCTTGGGGGGAGACGGAAATTTAAATCTTCGCCATTGAACCGGACAACGCCTGTTTCAGCTTCGACCTCTTTCCCGATCCACTGAGTGGCTTCCTCCAACCCGGCTGCAGCGCCTAACCCACCGGCAATTTCCTCTAGCAACTGGTTAGATTTCACTTGTTGCTCAACAGATGAGAAGCTCGCAAGTTGTTCGACAAATTGCGTTGAATCAAGAGGACTCAAAGGATCCTGATTTCTCAATTGTGCCGTGAGAAGTGAGAGAAAGCTTTTAAAATCTGATGCTGCTGATGCGGCGGCGCCAGCCGTCGAACTGGGGTCAGGTCGTGGTGTGACGCCAGTCGCATCTGAAATTGGTGGTATAATCATATCAATCTATTCCGTTTCATAGTGAAGGGGCTAAACGAGCCGGTCCAATCGATTGTTGTCATCCATTGACAGGTAAACGACTTTCCGTTCATTCCCATTTTCAAAAACCTCCACGTCAGCTGCTTCCTCAGAAGTAAAGACATGTTGGTTACTGGAAGAAAAATCGAGTTGAACGTTTTCAAATCCTGCTTCCTCCAACGCTCTGACCAAATCATTTCCGTGGCGACGAAGCAGGTCGAGAGTCTCACCTCGCTCAGAAGAAACGATGGCAGTCACCGCTTCGGTGGTTTCCATATTAAATTGGACTCGAACGCGACCGAGGTCTGGAGGGTCCAATCTCACATCAATTGTTTTACCACTGCGATCGTTACTGATCGCGGCGATAACTTGGCGTGCAGCATCAACTGACGAAGTCGCATTGAATGACGTTGCTTGCACAGATTTTGTGATTGTCCGTTGCAGATCAACTTCCGACAAAGCTCCATTTTCTATGGAACCCACCGTTATCAGCGGTGTATCCGATGTAAAGCTCGGAGGTGCATTGACGCTTGTGAAATTTGAAATTGCTGCAGACGGCGCGGTCTCTACAGGTGAGTTTATGTTCGAGCGAATTGGATCTCTACGAAAATCCGAAGTAAGCGTCTCGGCGTCCAGCGGTGCAGTTTCGCGCCCTTCAAGACCAGATTGGGTAGGCGCATTGACTGTCTTCGATTTTTCCAGAAGCGGTGCTGGTGATACCGCTTCGATAACGGATTTCTGTTCGAGGTTGTTTTGAATGAATGGCTTTGATTCTGAGGTTCGCGGTTCGTCAATCTCAATGTCAGTCCGGTTTGGGAACTCGTTAGCGTCGATTTTAGATATAGAGGAACGGAATTCACTCAGAACAAAGTCGTTGGAGATCTCTACAGCTTGCACAGAGGGGTCGCTGTGTGAAGGCAATGTCGGGTCGGTGATTGACGCAAGCTCAGGTGGTATCGATTCTGTTACTATGTTTTCAACAAGAATTTTCTGACTGGGCGTTGTTCGAAAATCATTCAATTCTTCGCCGGGAAAAATCAGTGTGTTGTCTACAGTCGCTAAATCTTCGGAAAACTCGATGTTGAGTTCGGTTGGCGTCAATTCAGTGTCGCCCTCAAGGGAATTCACTAAGCTATGCTTTGTGAGTGGCGTTGATAAACGAGTTGTTTCAGGCTTTTCGCCGCCTGAAGGCGCGCCACTTTCTCCAAACTCAGCCTTGAAGGCGCGAGCATCCTTATCCACCTGACCTTGATCGGTCGTGGCGCTCTCCTCATTGGTCCGGCCCTGCGAAACATTCTGCACGATCTTAATAGCTGTCAGTGGATCCATCGAGAAATCCTCATTTTAAATTTTTATAAGCAATATTATGTACAAAAATGGTTACCAAGCCTTTGCACTCAGCATGATATGGGTGCAGCGAGGAGGAGGTAGATATGAAACCAGTAGATACTTCGCCGCAGGTTCAGAATCTCAAAACTTTGAGAGAAGCGAAACCTGAGACCCGCAACAACGTTGAGTTGTTAAAAAAGGCGCGAGAGTTCGAGACGGCGTTCGTGGCGCAAATGCTCTCTCACAGTGGGCTCGCGAAGGCGCTTAACGCCAATAGCGGATTTGGTGGAGAGGCGTTCTCATCATTACTGGTCGAACAATATGCCGGTCAAATCGTAGACCGCGGTGGGTTCGGTCTTGCGGACAAGATTTATGAGCAGTTGCGCGATAAGGAAGTTCAAAATGTCGACAAAACCGTCGCTTAACGAGACTCTTGACCACCTATTGGAAGTCCTTGATAGAGAAAAAGCACTCTTGTTGGCGGGGCAGTATGATAAGCTCGCAGAGGTGGCGAAAGACAAGGAACACAGTGTTGCAGATCTCGATCGACTCCTTGTTGATCAAAATAATGTGAAGCAGCTATCAGCTTATATGGCGCGCTTTTCAAAGGTTACTAAATTCGCTCAAGAAAACGAACAATTGTTGAACGCCGCACGTGGCGGTGTCTCATCAGCGCAAGTTCGAATAAAGAATATATTGAATCGTAGCCGTAATGTTGGCGTATATTCTCTGGACGGAAATAAGCCATTGGTGCCAGACGCAGGCATAACACGCGGTAAAATGGCATAAACCAAATTAACCAAAATTTATTCTGAATACAGTAGTTGCATATGTGACGGTCAAAATAAACTGTCGTGGGACAGTATAGAATGCGTTCCACTTTCGTCAGAAAGACGTAAGCCCGGTGATAATGGCAAAGCCTTATCCGGATCATTCCAAGGCGCAGAAAAAATGCGCCCATTGAAATGTACAGGAGCGTACACATGTCTCTTCTCACAAACGAAAGCTCGATGGTTGCGTTGTCAACACTGCGCAACATCAATCAGAATCTGGCAACAGTCCAGGCAGAAATTTCTACAGGTAAATCAGTCTCCAACGCTCGTGACAACGCATCGATCTTTGCTGTCACGACGGTTATGCAGTCTGATGTCGATAGCTTTAAGGCGATTTCAGGTTCGTTGAATCTCGGTTCTGCGACGGTTGCGGTTGCTCGTGGCGCTTCTGAGCAGATCACTGGCCTTCTCCAGGAAGTAAAAACCTTGGTTGTTGCTGCTCAAGAGGACAATGTTGACCGGACAAAAATCCAGACGGATGTTGCTCAGCTTCGAGATCAAATCAGTTCTATCGTCAATGCTGCACAGTTTAACGGTCTTAATCTTATAAAGGGTGGCGGTTCTGTTGACATTCTATCCTCGCTTGACCGTGCTTCTGACGGAACTGTTACTGCGGCAAGCATCTCAATCGGTAAGAACGATCTGAGCTCAACAGCGCAGGTATTTGGCGCCGGTGCTGGTAATGTTACAAGTGCAGCGACTGGTACTGGAAACATCCTCGCTGCGGCAACTGAGACAGTTACATATACGGCTGCTGCAGTTACGGCGGGCGAAAGCTTCAGAGTGTCACTCGGTGGTACTGATTTTGATTATGTTGCACGTGAAGGCGATACACTGAATGATGTGGCTAGTCAGCTTTCAAGCAAGATCAACGGCGCCATTCCAGGTGTAACGGTCTCTGCTACGAATGTTGCTGATCCAGAAACCTCGAACACCGTCCTCTCGATTACTAATAATACAGCTGCGACTGTTACGTTCACGGATACAGTGAACAGTGGCGGCACTGCAGGTGGTGACCTGGCAGCTTTAGGCACGATTGACGTGTCAACTGCTGCTGGCGCGGCGACTGCACTGAATGATATAGAGGGACTCATTCAGGCTGGCATCAACGCTTCTGCGGAATTTGGTTCTTCGCAAAAGCGGATTGATATTCAAAATGAGTTTGTCACTAGCCTGACGGACGCACTGAAAACCGGTATTGGCGCACTGACGGACGCCAATCTGGAAGAAGCTTCGGCTCGCTTGCAGTCACTGCAAGTGCAGCAGCAGCTTGGCATTCAGGCGCTTTCGATTGCCAACCAGCAGTCGCAGTCGCTTCTTAGCCTCTTCCGTTAAAAATAATGAAACTGGAACGGGTTCGCCCGTTCCAGTTTTTTATCTCCAAATAGATAGCTAGAGAGAAAGGGAATAATATATGTACGGGGCGGCTTTAGCGAAGAATCCTTATGTTGACAACATAGAATCGACAGGTTCTGAGCGCGGCATTGAATATCAAATATTTGCACGCGTGACCCGTCAACTTTCCCATGTCCAGACTGGCGTTACTGATCAACTTTCAAATATTGCTCAAGCTCTCCATGACAACTTGAAGTTATGGACGATACTGGCTGCTGACGTTGCTGGTGAAAAAAATGAATTACCAGCAGAACTCCGATCAAAGCTTTTTTATCTTTATGAGTTTACACGTGAACACAGCGCGAAAGTGCTCGATGGCAAGGCGGACTCGAAAGTTCTTATTGACATAAATATGTCTGTGATGCGCGGCCTTCGCGGTGAAGTCGATATAACGGAGGAATAATAATGACAAGCGGATTGGTTCTTCGTCTTCGGCCAAACGAGAAATTTCTCGTGAATGGCGTTGTATTAGAAAATGGCGATCGCCGAACGCGCCTTCGTGTTACCTCACAAAATGCGAAGATATTGCGTCTGCGGGATGCCTTGCACCCTAATGATGCGAACACGCCCACCAAACGTCTTTATTATATTGCTCAACTTGCGGTCGCAGGTGAAGCGAGTGTTGAAGACATCAAAGAAGAACTCTTGTCCGGGTTGTTGAAACTGCGTGCAGCGTTCGGTGATGAAGAGGGTAGCAAAGATATAGATATGGCAATCGAAGCCGCCAAAGAGGAACGCTTTTACCACGTTATGCGCTCTTTGCACCGGGTAATCCCGCACGAAGTTCCGCTCTTGATGGCAGTTCGGCCTAAAGGCATTGAGATCGCGGAAATCAATACGCGCTAATGTTTTTTCAACCGGCAATCGGCGTTGGTGGATATGGTGGTTGGCGCATATTGCAGGCGACGGCGTCACGTCAGCAAGAGACTTTTGAGAAGTCGCCATCGCTTGGGCGTGATATCGAATATTTTCGTGAGAATATTACGAAAGCGACCACTGCGGAAGCGCTTGTCAAAGATCGCCGTTTATTAAGAGTGGCGCTTGGCGCGTTCGGTCTCAGCAGCGAGATTAATAAACAAGCCTTAGTACAGAAAATACTGGCTGATGGAACGGAAGAGCCGACTGCATTCGCTAATCGATTAGGGGATGCGCGCTTTAAAAATCTCGCAGAAGCATTTGATTATGGTAATATTACTGCTGGATCAAATATCTTATTAAAATCGTTCCGTGAAGATATTATTGCCCGATTTAAAACTCAGGAGTTCGAACGAGCTGTCGGAGAAACCGACGGTGATATGCGCCTTGCGTTGAACTTTAAACGAGAAATCGGCGCCATCGCATCAAGCGAAAGCGTAGACAGAGTTGGTTGGTTTCAAGTTATGGGACAGAGACCTCTGCGAACGCTCATTTCAACGGCGCTTGGCTTGCCAGAGAGTGTTGCGCAGCTCGATCTCGATAAACAGCAAGAAATATTTCAGGACAAAGCGCGTGATTTATTCGGAGACTCGTCTGTTTCCGTTTTCACCGATCCAGAAAATGTTGAAACGGCGATCCGCCAATTTTTTCTTTTTCAGCAAATAAAAGACGGTTCAACGACGGTTACACCTGGTACAACGGCGCTTACCTTGCTTCAAAGCGCTAGCTTTGGCGGCGCCGGGGGCGCCAACCTGTTTCAATCGCAAGTCTAAGGATGTGAGAGAATCAGTTTGCTACAATTGCCGGCAGGTTCTTGTTTGACGGGTTAGTAATATTGGAAAGATGCTGAAAACTATCAGTACAAGAGTTGAATTTTTCACCCACAAATCGATCTAGTTGGGGCCATAATTCGATAGCGCGATCAATCGTAGGATCAGAACCTTTTGCATAAAGCCCCGTTTGAATCATAGTTGCGGCCTCTTCATAAGCCGCAATGAGTTCGCGACCTTTGGAGAGTAATTGGTTTTCGTCCTGAGACGCGGCGTGAGGTAGTGAACGTGACACACTCCGACGAATATTTATCGCAGGGAAGCGTCCGCGTTCTGCTATCGACCGATCCAAAACAACGTGCCCATCCAATATGCCGCGCACCATGTCAGCGACAGGTTCATCCATGTCTGATCCGGCTACAAGCACGCTGAAAACGGCCGTGATATCACCGGCGGCGCCGATGCCTGGACCCGCTCGCTCGGCGAGAGCTGCTATCGTTCGCGTAGTGGAGGGGGGATAGGCTCGCAGTGATGGGGTCTCTCCCGCAGTTAACCCAATCTCGCGATGGGCATCAGCAAACCGTGTGATCGAGTCAAATAACAGGAGCACATGAAGACCTTGGTCGCGAAAATACTCAGCTGTCGTCATTGCCAGCAATGCAGCCCGACGTTTTGAGGGTGCAGGTTCATCACATGTAGAGACAATAATAACGGAACGAGTGCGATGCTTTTCAGAGAGTGTCTGCTCCGCAAATTCTCGAATTTCGCGACTGCGTTCCCCGATCAGCGCGATAACCACAACATCCGCTTCGACGCCTTTAGCGAGATCCGCGATCAATGTCGACTTGCCAACGCCGGACCCGGCGAAGAGGCCGATTCTTTGGCCACGACACAGGGGTAAGAACGTATCAAAGGGAGCAAGGCCCGTATTGATGCGGGCCCCTAGACCACGTCGCTCACTCGCCGCTAACGGGACTGGGCATAGTGATAATACATGCGTGCCTTTCGGCACTGGCGTACCGTCAAATGCTTCACCAAATGCATTGAGCACTCTTCCTAACCATGCGTTATGTGGGCGCGCGCCATCATCATGATGAATATGAACGCGTGCGCCTAAAGTAATTCCACTTAAGGAAGAGTTTGGCATTGCAGAGACGTGATCATCTTCTATTGAGATGACTTCTCCGGTCGCAATCCTTGGTCCTTCGATTTTAACTCTATCACCAATACACGCGACACCATGGAGGCCACTGATATGAACCACGCCGCTATCAATTGCGTCCACTTTCCCCCAGATGTTTGCAACATCAACATCTGTAACCGCGCTTTGAACGGTTTCTAGAAGGTTGGTGATCAATGTGCTCTCCGTATTAATTAAGGTTATTTTCAACTTTCGCAAATATTTTAATAAAGCATAATCCTTAACAGGAAGTCGAAAAATGTTGGGAGACCTTAAACTACTGAGTATAGCTTCCGCGTTGGCGCGTCACTCGGCGCAACGACATCAGGTTGTCTCGGAGAATATTGCAAACGCAGATACGCCAGGGTTTAAAGCGAAAGACCTTGAGCCGTTTGCGGATGCGTTCACACGCGCCACATCTCAAATACGAGCAGAGAATGGTGGCGCTTCCAACAATTTCAATTCCACCGTTTGGCGAAGCTTAGATGTTTCGTCACCGGGGCTGACTTCGCCGAACGGCAACACAGTTTCTTTGGAAGACCAAATGGTGCGCTCCGTTCAAGCGCAGGGTGATCATGACGCAGCGGTTACAATCTACAAGAAGACAATTGACATCTTGCGATTGAGCCTCGGACGCAATGTCTAAGGGAGATGAGAAATGAATACATTCATGAAAGCGATGGGCGCGGCTGCGAGCGGAATGAATGCGCAGGGTTTTCGCATGCGTGTCGTCAGTGAAAACGTCGCGAATGCGGATACGCCCGGCTATCATCGTAAAGCCATCTCATTTGGTAATGTTTTTGATCAAAAAACGAACGCAAATCGTGTGAGCATTGATCATATATCGATCGATGGATCGACATTAGAAGAAAAGTACGACCCGGCAAACCCGCTTGCAAATGCAAGTGGCTATGTCGAATTGTCGAATGTCAATTTAATGACAGAAATGGCGGACAGCAGAGAGGCGGGTCGTTCTTACGAAGCCAATCTCGCAACATTTACCCAAGCGCGGCAAATGTATGCTGGTCTGCTGGATCTTCTCAAACGTTAAGGTGTACTCATGAACGTCAACGCTTTTAACGCCGTTAAAGCATACGGTTCTGCTCAGCAGGCTTTACGACCGGAGCTAAAAAATCCAGTGACGGACTCCGGAACGGATAGTGGATTTCATCCGGAAAAGATGATCAAAGCTGTGACCGATACCATCGTGACAAGCGAAAGCACTGCGTCCGCATTCATGGTTGGGAAGGCGGATCCGCATTCAGTTGTCGAAGCGTTGGCGGCAGCAGAACTCGCTGTTGAAACGGCGGTTACGTTGCGGAACCGGGTGGTAGAAGCCTATCAGGAATTATTGCGCATGCCCGTTTAACGGAGCATCATAAACGGTAGACAGAATGTCAGATACTGAGATCTTAGCTATCCTTCGTGAATATTTGTGGGCAGGGGTATGGATTGCATCCCCGATGCTGATGACGGCGTTAATTGTTGGCGTGGTTATCGGGCTTCTCCAGGCGCTTACTTCCGTGCAGGAGTTGACGCTAACCTTCGTGCCAAAATTGATCGCGATGCTTCTTGCGTTTATTTTATGCGCAGGGTTCGCCTCACGCCTCATGGTTTCGCTATTTCATGATCAGACCTTGAGAATCATATCAGGGTCCTGATGAGTATTATACGCACCATACTTCCCGTCATTTTTGTTGCGTCGGCGCCATCTATGGTCGCTGCTGCGGACACATCGGAGACATGCGAAAACGCAGCGCGGAACGCAGAGCATAAACACGTGTTGCCGAACGGGTTATTGCAGGCGATTACTCGAGTTGAAACCAATCGTGGAACAGAAGAAAATCCAACGGCTTGGCCGTGGACGGTGAACACAGATGGAGAAGGACATTGGTTCAACTCACGTAACGAAGCGGAACAGTTTGTGAAAGAAAAGCAATTTTCCGGCAGCAATTCCATCGATATTGGTTGTTTTCAGATTAATACAAAATGGCACGGAGATAAGTTCGGCAGTGTTGATGCAATGTTCGACCCTAAAGGAGCGGCGGAATACGCTGCGAAATTTCTTAATTCACTAAAGCTGGAGAAGGGTGATTGGAAAGCGGCTGTTGCGGCCTACCATTCACGGTTACCGGAAAAATCCAAACGATATTCTCAGAAAGTAACCAAGGTATTCTCTGAGCTGAATGAAGAAAATCCAGATGAAGTGATTAAGGTCGTTGAGCGGAGTTTCGGAGCGACCAGCGCCACCCGGGAAGAATCTTTAAGGGGGGGCGTGTCGTTATTAATTTTTAATAAATCGACACCGCTTAACGGAAGCCCGTTGCCTGACCCTATCGTGAACATGAATGCGGTCGTTCCGCTTGTGGCGGGGAAGAGTAAAAACCGTGGGTAAGTTTAAATCTTTCTACCACCCGACGGTGTTATTGGCAGTGGCTTTAATGGCTGTCATTGTCATGATGATATTGCCGACACCTTCATGGTTGTTAGATGTTGGGCTAACTATCTCATTTTCATTCGCGATCCTGATATTCACGATCACACTTTTTATTGAACGCCCGTTGGATTTCTCATCATTCCCGACCATACTTCTCGCCTCGCTGTTATTGCGATTATCGCTGAATGTTTCCTCAACGAAGTTGATTATCGGACAGGGCCATACAGGTCCGGATGCAGCTGGCGGGGTTATTCACGGCTTTGCCATGTTCGTTATGAATGGAAACGTTTTTCTCGGACTCGTCGTCTTTACCGTGTTGCTAATCGTCAATTTCATGGTGATCACGAAAGGCGCCGGTCGTATGGCGGAAGTCGGCGCCAGGTTTGCGTTGGACGCCATGCCCGGCAAACAACTTGCTATCGATTCTGACGTTGCTGCTGGCGCCATAAGTCATGAAGAAGCGAAAGCACGGCGTAAAACCGAGCAAGAGGAAACCACATTCTTTGGTTCGCTCGACGGCGCATCAAAATTTGTCAAAGGCGATGCAATCGCCGGCTTGTTGATCACGCTACTCAATCTCATCGTTGGTCTGGCTATTGGGATTGGTGTTTATGGTCTCACCTTCAGTGAGGCGATCGAGACCTATTCCATTCTCACGGTAGGTGATGGGTTGGTCTCACAGATTCCCGCAGTGATTATCTCTATTGCCGCTGCTCTCCTTTTGTCAAAAGGCGGCGTGATGGGGTCAACGGATAAGGCATTATTTGTTCAGCTTGGGGAGCACCCGGCGGCTTTAGGAACTGTAGCTGTTATGCTGGCTATTTTTGCGCTCTTCCCAGGCCTTCCGTTTCTTCCATTTATGGTGGCTGCACTCGTGCTTGGAGGGGCTTCCTTCTACAGTTATCGACGATCATCCGCCTTAAAAATTAAACAGGAAACTTCACCAAAAGAAGAAGAAACACCGGTCGATCAATCGCTGGGTGATATTCTTGACCTGAATGAGATACATGTAGAATTTGCACCGGATTTGATTTCCATAGCGATGGAATCCGACTCAGGCCTGGACACTCGAATATCAAAAATTCGGAAACATGTCGCCGCAGAGTTTGGATTTATAGTGCCGGCTATTCGGTTGACTGATAATGCGACATTTAAGGACCATGAATACTTGATTCGAATTCATGGTGTCGAAGTGGCCCGAGGTGTTCTCGTTCCAGATGGCGTACTGGTTTTGATGCGCGAGGATACGCCGCTCCACATCAGCGGCACTGATGTGAAAGAGCCGGTATATGGGGCGCCGGCAAAATGGATTCCGTCGAGTAGACAAGAAGAAGCCGCCATGCATGGTTTGCCAATCATTGAACCTGCTGAGGTCGCAGCCACGCACCTCTTAGAAGTTATCAAGGCAAATTTCGGACGGCTCATGACGCGTCGCGCACTGCGGCGTATTCTTGATGAATTCACATCAACATCGGATGCGGGACGTGCGGATGCGAACCGAAAACTACTTGACGAATTTATAACGGATAAGGCGCCGATTGATTTAGTACAGGCAGTTTTTCGCTTACTTCTACAAGAACGAGTTTCCGTGCGAAATTTACCTGTTATTCTTGAAGCGATCGCTGAGGGACGCTCAGCCTTGAGTTCGCCGGAACAGATTTCCGAGTATGTGCGCCAACGGATTGGTTTTCAATTCGTATCGCAGCTACGCGACGACGATGGAAAATTACCCCTCATACAGCTCTCTCCAGAATGGGAAAATCTATTCCTCGAACATGAACAGACGGGTGAGAACGGCGTCACCGATGTTTCATTATCTCCAGCTGACTTCAATCGCCTTGCTCAGGTGATTAGGGAAAAGATTACTGCAGCTGTTTCACGAGGATCTTATCCTGCTGTCGTGACAAATACGAAACGCCGCCGATTTTTAAGTGCTGTTTTGAGCGCCAAAGGGATCAGAAATTCTGTTATTTCGTATGATGAAATAGACCCTACGGAAAGTCCGGCAATTCTCGGCGTAGCTTAGGGGGCGAGAGTGGATCTTTTTCAGATCATATCACCTCTTGCCGAACGTAGTGTCGAGACAACCGCGATCTTCGCAGGTGTTTTTTCGAGAATTTCAGCGTTTGTATTTTTTCTTCCAGGATTGGCGGAACAAACAGTTTCGGTTCGCGTGCGTCTTGCAACGGCATTTGGGATCGGTTTTCTCCTTACGCCGATGGTGATCGCGACTGGGCCATCTGTTCCTCAAACGGTTGTTGATACATTGTTAGTTATTGCTGCTGAGGCAATCGCGGGCGCCCTCATTGGGTTCAGCATCAGAATTGCTGTGTTTGCCATCCAAACGGCGGGATCCATTGCAGCACAGAGCTTTTCTTTGTCGCAGTTGTTTGGTTCGGGACTCGGAAATCAACCGGAAGTGCCGATTTCTACTTTGTTTATGGTCACAGGCATTGCAATCGCTATATCAGCTGGCCTGCATTTTAAAGCTGTCAGTGCACTTGCGCTTTCTTATGAAATTATGCCGTTCGGCGTTTTCCCGGGGGCTTCTGAAGTTGGCGAATGGGCAGTGGCGCGCACGGCCTTTGCCTTTTCAGCGGCGCTATCGCTGGCCATGCCGTTTGTTGTTTTAGGGTTTATTTATTACCTCGCGATCGGCGCCGCCAACCGGGCGATGCCACAGTTAATGGTCGCATTTGTCGGTGCGCCTGCAATAACTTTGGCGGGGCTTACATTGCTAGCAATTGCAACGCCAGCATTATTGGGCGTGTGGATGCAGATGGTTGACGCAATCATTGCGACTCTATCCGGAGTGGCGTCATGAGCGATGGTCAATCCGATGATGGTGAAGATAAATCCCATGACCCAACTCCACAGAAACTAAAAAAATCGCGCGAAGAAGGTGAAGTTGTTCATTCGACTGAAGTTACGAGCGCGGCGACCTACGGCGCATTGTATCTCATTATTATTATAATGGGCGGTTGGATCAGCACAAATATTGGCTCTCTGTTGAAGACCTTTCTTCAAAGGCCGGATGATGTAAGCGTCGCTTTGTTAAGATCTACAGGAGGTGGGTTTGCTCTAGACTTAGTGCTCAAGTTAATCATTGGAATATCGCCAGTATTTTTAGGGTTAGCGCTCGCTACCATTTGCTCTCTCCTCGTTCAACGAGCCGTGGTTTTTGCCCCTTCTAAGTTAAAGCCAAAAATTTCAAGAATATCGGTCATTAGCAATGCTAAGCAAAAATATGGGTCCAATGGTCTTTTTGAATTCTTCAAGAGTTTTGTGAAGCTGTCTGCCATATTAAGTATATTATTCTTTTTTTTCAAAGACCGGTTTCTGGAGTTTCCAGCGCTTTCAGCTTTTCCGGCGAGTTCGTTCGCATCCGTCATTCATCGTGAAACCGTCTTTTTTACTGGGCTTATTACTATTGTGGCCGTCGGTATCGCAATGATCGATTATCCTTGGAAACGCGCTCAACACCATAAGAAACTCATGATGACGTTCCAAGAATTAAAAAAGGAGAACAAAGAATCTGAGGGAGATCCAGCGATGAAGAATGCACGCCGCGAACGCGCTCATGCATTGGCGACGAACCACATGATGGACGAAGTACCAAAGGCAAACGTAATTATTGTCAATCCAACACATTATGCTGTCGCATTGATGTGGGATCGTAAAAATGGCGGAGCGCCTGTCTGTGTTGCGAAAGGCGTTGATGAAGTCGCTGCGCGTATTCGAAAGGTCGGGACAGAAGCTGGAGTGCCAATTAAAAGAGATCCGCCGATCGCTCGTTCGATATATGCCGTCGTTGAAATTGGCAAAGAGATCAAGCGCGAACATTACGCAGCGGTTGCTGCAGCCATCCATTATGCAGATGAGGTTCAGAAGAAATCAAAAGAGAGATTTGCGGATGAAGCTTGATCAATTAAGGAAACTTTTGAAGGCTGCAGAGGCTAAAAAGCAAGTTGAAAGAACCGAGCTAGCAAACCTCCGCACCGCACGGCGCGCCCTCGAACGGGAAGCGGAGTCTCTTCAGGAAAGGGCGACGCACAGTGCTTTGCCCATGGCAAATGATCTGACGGGGGGCGATTTGAAAACCTACAACCGTCATTGCGGTCATCTGCAGGAAAGGGCGCAACAAAAACGAGAATCTGCTGCAGATTATAACGCACCGATTGCTGCTCAAGAGGAGGCATTACGTGGCGCGCTACGCCAGGAAATTGCGTGGGAGAATCTCTTTCACAGGGCGAGAACAGAAAACCGTATCGAGAACGAAAAACGTGATGAACAAACACGCGAAGAGGCCACTCTTAGAAAATAGAATGTGGTGATATGCTACCATCTGAAACATGATCTCAGTGCAATGATAACGCCTATCACATCTTGATCATTTGACTTGGGGTTTCCGTCATCCAACGCTCTTCAATTCCGCAGTTAGCTTTCTGATGAGTTGATGAAAACAACCTTTGATAAGAAGAGAACGAATCATAGGTCTACGCTCGTGAATTGCATCGATATAAAGTCGCATGGCGGTATGCAGTGACATCCAACGTGTTGGCAATAAGGGCACAGGCGCTTCGTCAAAATAACCCGACAAGAAAGCGTTTTTTATTTCATCTATTTGAAGATAGAATCCAAGTCCCAGTCTCTTGAATTTCAAAAGTTCAAAATTGACCAAAAAATAGGAAATGTCATAGATCGTTGAACTCAAGAACTTTCCAGAATATTCCAAACCATAAATAAGTTCATCAGATAAGAGTATATTTTCAGCTTTGAAATCACCGTGCAAAAACCCTCCTGGTGTAGAAATTTTAGCGACGGTGGATTTATTCTCACGGAGACAAGACAACCCATCGATAATAAACTTAGGGTACGTTCCTTCTTGGTAAGTTTTTGCGACCAGTTCGTTAAGCTCTAAATCCAGTCTCTCGGAATCTAGTTGTTGAGTTTCAGCTTCATCACTCGCAGTCGCACGACGAAGCCATTGGCCGGTCCCTATCACCGCCCCAAGAATTTCGCTTTTTGTCGTTACCGCCGAAAGGACTAATTCCGAAAGTGTTTTACCTGGTATCCACTCCATAGTGAGAGCATTCAGTTTGTGGAAATGTTGAACGGGTCGCGGTGATCTAAATTTCGAGTTTGTGCCGAGACGGCGCGAAGCTTCAGTGAGCCCGTCATATTGCTCAGTTGAAGTAACCCCATCAGCTGTAATTATTTTCACCGCAAGTGGGAACGGCAGTTTTGTAGAGGAAACCAAATATACTTGTGAAAAAGGTGAATGGTATTTTTTTTCAATAATGAGTTTTTCCGTGTGTAACAAATTGTATTGGCTATGCAGCTCTTTTTTAATGCTTACAAGCACACCGGTTTCTTCAAATATTTTGCTGTCAACCATTTTAGTCGCTGCCTTAAACGCGTTCTGTACGTATCATTGAAGCAGTTTTTACTCTAGGAGTCTGATCGAAATGTAGTTGAGGAATTTTGGCGGTTTGTGATTCTGATAGTTTGCGAAAGAACAGGAGGATCAGAGGCCTTGGACTGACTCCACTCGCCCGCACTATGAGCGTAGTTGCATGCGCTATGCAAGCGACATGGCCGATGGAATGGCGCCAATAGAACCTCACTTTTAACCACCTCAGAGGGTCAGCCGAGTGCACAAGATGAGACAGGGGGAATTCAATACAGAGATCATATATATCGGGGCGATCGGATGGTGCTGACGTTTCCTGCCGGAAGATTTTCCACCAATCACGACTGAGCTGGGCTATTTTTATCAGTGGTGCAATGAGCGACTTATGGAGAAGATTAATCATCATCTTCTATCGTTGTGCATGGAGTAGACAAAACAGCACTAAAAATTGCCCGCTGCCATTATCGTGTAACCATGCCCGAGATTGAGGTTAATATATACCTTGCCCTAGTGTCCCGAATCCGAAGTTCGTTACATTATGCAGCACGCTCAAGACGAACTTCGGATTCGATAAGGACACTAGCAAGTTTATGATTCTAGTGTGGTTTTGGATTTGAAGTTCGTTGTGAGCAAGCTGCGAATTATGTA
>JAJFFW010000023.1 GCA_021776435.1 Parvularculaceae bacterium
CAACTATCCCCTCGTCGACGGCCTCCACTTCCATGGTCGCCTTGTCGGTCTCGATCTCGGCGATGATATCGCCGGAGGAAACCGTATCGCCAACTTTCACATTCCATTTAGAGAGCGTGCCCTCTTCCATGGTTGGCGACAATGCAGGCATGAGTAATGGGGTTGGCATAAGTCTGTCCTGAGTTTCCTACATTCCGCTCATCCCCGCGCAGGCGGGGATCCAGCGAAGATAATATATAACCGCTTTTCTGGATCCCGGTTCCTCATCCTGAGGAGCCGCCTACAGGCGGCGTCACGAAGGGCGGCGGGATGAGCGGCGTTAGTTAGTTTTCTATCTCATCTTTATTCCCTATACATCACTTGTTTCACAGCGCCGACAATCTTGTCCGCATTCAACAGGCTTAAGGCCTCAAGATTGGCGGCATAGGGCAAGGGCGTATCTTCTTGCGTTACGCGCGCAGGCGGGGCATCGAGATAGTCAAACGCATGTTGCGTCACCTGCCAGGCGACTTCCGCGCCGATCCCGCATGGCGCCCAGCCTTCTTCGACTGTGACGATGCGGTTGGTTTTCTTCACCGACGCAATCACCGTCTCCGCATCCATGGGGCGGATGGTGCGAAGATCAACAACCTCAGCCGATATCCCCTCGCCCGCTAAAATTTCAGCCGCCTCAAGCGAGAACTTCACGCCGCGGGAATAGGAAACGATGGTGACGTCTGTTCCCTCGTGCTGGACTTTTGCCTTGCCAATGGGCAGCACCCAATCGTCAACATCGGGGATCTCCATCGTGTCGCCGTAGAGCAACTCGTGTTCCAGAAACACCACCGGATTTGGATTGCGGATCGCCGCTTTCAATAACCCCTTCGCATCCGAAGCGGAAAAGGGCGCAATCACAATCAACCCCGGCACATTGGCGTACCATGGCGCATAATCCTGAGAGTGCTGGGCCGCAACGCGCGAGGCCGCCGCATTGGGACCGCGAAAAACAATCGACGGGCTCATCTGACCGCCGGACATATAACGGGTCTTGGCTGCTGAATTGATGATGTGGTCGATCGCCTGCATGGCGAAGTTCCAGGTCATAAATTCGACGATCGGTTTAAGCCCCGCAAAGGCTGCCCCGACGCCAAGACCGGCAAAACCATATTCGGTGATCGGTGTGTCGACCACACGTCGCGCACCGAATTCCTCCAGCAGGCCGCGGCTGACCTTATAGGCGCCCTCATATTCGGCGACCTCTTCGCCGATGATAAAAACATCTTCGTCACGGCGCATCTCTTCGGCCATCGCGTCACGCAACGCGTCTCGAATGGTGGTTGCGACCATCTCGACCCCTTCCGGAATTTCCGGGTCGGCCACCGGCGCCTGCGGCGCATCCTTCGAGGCTCGCTCGCTCATGCTCGCTCGCACCTCAGGATGAGGCTGAGTCTGCAGCAACGTTTTTTGGGTCGCGCCGCTTAACCCGTCCTCATCCTGAGGAGCCGGCGCAGCCGGCGTCTCGAAGGATGGGCTGCTCGTTCCGTTGAGGGCGGAGAGATCGATATCGTCGGCGCTTTCGCCGTCGCCGAGAATGACCGCAATGGGGTCGTTGACCTTTACGCCTTCCGTCCCCTCAGTCACCAGGAGCTTGCCAATGACCCCGTCATCGACTGTCTCAACGTCCATAGTCGCTTTGTCCGTTTCAATTTCTGCGATGACGTCGCCTGTCGAGACCGTATCCCCCTCCTTCACCATCCAGCGGGTGAGTATGCCTTCTTCCATGGTTGGCGAAAGCGCAGGCATCAAAATGGGCGTTGGCATTGATACGTCTCGGTTTTTTGAATTCAGAAGATCTTTTACCTAGCCGCAAATGAGTCGGGGTAACAAGCATTTTGAAATCACGTCCACCCCAACCACCGTTAGCTGTCGATTGTTGAAGGCAGAATTACCCAAAGACCGCTCCCGCTTCGCCCGGTTTTATGCGGATCAGGCGTGAATCCGCGACCGCCGCCTGGCGGTGATGGACAATCGCCTGATAACCAGTGTTTTTAACCATCTCTCCGAACGCTGCTGCGGATGGATATTCGGCGATGAAGCAGAGATCCCAGCGCTCATCTTCCGGCCCGATCAGCACATGTTCCACCGCGCCCGACCACACAATCTTCCCACCGACACCGGCAAAAAACTTTGCACTCTCGCGGCCATAAGCGGTGTAAGCCTCTGCTCCACTGAGTTCACGCTGATCTTCATAAGACGCTTGATCACGGAAACGGATGAGGTTGAGCATCCAAATCACCCCCTCATCGGGAAGCTTCATCATCGCGCCGAATTGCTCTCGTGTCGGATCGATACTGCCGGTCATTTGAATCCTTCCACGGATTGAACCCTTTCTAGGTCCGCCACACCCTTACGCGAGCCGAAAAACACAAAACCGTCAACGCCGGGTTTCAATCAGACGCGCTTCTCCACCACCCATATCACCAAAAATTAGAAATGATCCAGACCCGTAGCACGTTCAATGATGCGATCGGTGAGCGCCGATGGAAGTAAATTCCGCATCATTAAAGTAATGATCAATTTAGAAGGCGCGGTATATCGAGAATGCGGGCGGCGCGCCGTCAGCGCGTCGTAAATTTTTTCGGCAACAACGTTGGGCGAAGCGCCATTCGGGTGCCCTTTTGCATGCCAGAGCGCGAAAGCGTGCAACTGATCAGCGTAAGGAGCGCCTTCGGCCATGAACTGTTTAAAACCCTCTTGTTCCATTTCACCGAATGACGTGTTGATGAAACCGGGACGGATGACACTCACTTTGACGCCGAATGGCCGAAGCTCGCGGCGGAGTGAGTCTGATAATCCTTCCACTGCGTGCTTTGATGATCCATAGGCCCCCATAAAGGGCGCGGCTAACCGACCAGACATCGAGCCGATATTCACGATCCGCCCCGCGCCCGCAGACCGCATTTGCGGCAAGACCGCGCGCGTCACATTCATCACGCCAAAAACATTCGTTTCAAACTGATGGCGCAAATCTTCAGTGCTTAAAAATTCCATTGGTCCGGTGACTGCGACAGCGGCATTATTCACCACGCCGTAAATCGTGGCGCCGGATGAGGCGATCACCTCTAACGCTTCCGCGATGGACGCCTCATCGGTCACATCCATTTTTAGCGGCGTGATGCGCCCCTCGCCCAATCCAGAAATACCATCAAGTTTCTTCGGGTCGCGGGCCGAGGCGAAAACCTTGAACCCCCTATGGGCGAGATAAACACTTGCCGCTTCGCCTATGCCACTTGAGGCGCCTGTGATGAGAATTGGTTTATGCATAATGTCATCGTCCAATAAATCTGCGTGGGCTACAAGGTGTTTACGCCAATATCTTACTTGCCGACATCGGACACCCACTTTGAGCGCGTGGCGGGGTCCGTTTGGAATTTTTTATTCAGCTCGATCGATGGCTGATGTGGGCTGATAATGACGCGAACTCCCTTCGCCGTCAGCATGTCTTCATTCGTCTCAAAATCCTCCGTATTCACATTGTCAAGAATATAGACGAACGGAATCCGGAACAGGATTATTGCACTCGCGCACATCCGGCACGGCGATAATGTCGTGAACAGCGCGCATTTCGTGAAATCAACCGCATGGCCCGCTTTTTCAAGGCAATCCATCTCGCCGTGCAGAATATTCGAACCGGCCTGATACCGTTGATTATGACCAGACGAAACTATTTGGTCGCCGCAGGTGAGAACCGAACCGACCGGCACGCCGCCTTCATTATAGCTCTTGAGCGCTTGCTGGTAGGCGCTTTCAGTCGCAATTTTCACCAGGGCGTCATATGGCTTCATGGGCGATCAAACCAGCCTTGAGCGTTTGACCGCAGCTTCGATGAAGGAGGCGAATAACGGATGCGGATCAAAGGGGCGCGATTTCAATTCAGGATGATACTGAACGCCGATAAACCAGGGATGGGAAGGGATTTCCATGATCTCCGGCAAAGCGCCATCCGGCGAAGCGCCAGAAAACTCAACCCCATGCTCGGCCAATCGGTCCGCCCATCGCATATCAACTTCGAAGCGATGACGGTGACGTTCATGGATGATGTCCGTCCCGTAAATTTCGCGCACACGGCTGCCTTTTTTCAGATGCGCCGGATAGGCGCCCAGTCTCATGGTGCCGCCAAGATCACTACCTGACGTTCGTTGTTCACGCTCATTTCCGCGCGTCCATTCCGTCATCAAGCCGACAATCGGTTTGGTCGTGGCGCCGAATTCTGTGGAGCTTGCCAGAGGCTCGCCCAGTAGATGTCGTGCGGTTTCGATAATCGCCATCTGCATACCAAAGCAAATGCCAAAATAAGGGACGCCTCGCTCGCGTGCAAAACGCGCAGCTTTGATTTTACCCTCGGCGCCGCGCTCCCCGAATCCGCCGGGCACAAGAATGCCATGGACGCCTTCGAGTGCAGGAATCGTCTGGGACTCTTCATCAAAGACGCCCGCATCCACCCATTTAACATCGACGCCGACATTGTTGGCGATGCCGCCATGCGCGACCGCTTCAATAAGGGATTTATAAGCGTCTTTTAGAACTGTGTACTTTCCGACAATAGCGATGCTCACTTCACCGTCCGGAACGGTGATCCGCTCAACAACATTTTTCCATCCCGAAAGGTCGGGTGCAGGTGCGTCTTTTATTCCAAACGCATCAAGGACCTCCTGATCAAAACCTTGTTTGTGATAGGCGAGCGGCACTTCGTAAATCGTGCGACAATCAAGCGCCTGCACCACCGCAGACGAACGCACGTTACAAAAAAGAGCTATTTTTTTACGTTCGCCCTCAGGTATTCGTCGATCAGCGCGCACCAGCAGGATATCCGGCTGAATACCGATTGATCGAAGCTCTTTCACCGAATGCTGAGTCGGTTTCGTTTTTAATTCGCCAGCTGACGGTATAAACGGCATCAATGTGAGGTGGATGAAAACTGCATTGCCGCGCGGCAGTTCGTTGCCGAGCTGGCGGATCGCTTCGAAAAACGGCAGGCCTTCAATGTCGCCGACGGTGCCGCCGATCTCGCACAGCACGAAATCCGCGCCGCCGGCGTCAGTCAGCACAAACTCCTTAATGGCGTCCGTGACATGCGGGATGACCTGAACCGTCGCGCCGAGATAATCGCCGCGGCGCTCTTTTTCGATAATCGTCTGATAGATCTGACCGGTGGTGACATTGTCGCTTTTGGATGCGGAAACGCCCGTGAATCGCTCATAATGACCGAGATCGAGATCGGTTTCGGCGCCGTCGTCGGTGACGAAGACTTCGCCGTGCTGATAGGGGCTCATGGTGCCTGGATCGACATTGAGATAGGGATCGAGCTTTCTCAGACGCACGCTATAACCGCGCGCCTGAAGAAGCGCCCCTAAAGCCGCCGATGCTATGCCCTTTCCAAGGGAAGACACCACGCCGCCGGTAATGAAAATGTACCGCGTCATGGGAGCCCGTCTTATCGTGGATTCTGTATTGGGGGAAACAGAAAAAGTGGAATTTTGATGAAACGCAGTATCGCCGTGAAAAAAGGCCTTCAAAATGAGCGCTTATGGGTTCGAGGGCTCGTCAGACGGCTCTTCCTCATCGCCAGCCTCATCAGGAGCCGATTCCAGCGTATCATCAACCGCTGGAGTCTCTGATTCCTCATCTGGCGCTGCACCAAGAGACTCTAATATGTCTTGTGCCCCGGTTTCAGGCGCGTCCTCCTCCACTGAATCAGTGCCGAGCGCCCGCAACATATCATCGACGCCAAGTTCACCCGCCGCACCCGCTCCGATTGCCGGTGCAGTTTGTCCAGTCAATTCCTCAATGACCGTTTCATCGTCTTCACCGCGACCGCCTATAATTGCCAGCCCGATTGAAGTTGCGAAAAATAAGGTGACCAGAATCGACGTTGTACGCGTCAGCACATTCGCCGCGCCGCGACCCGTCATGAAGCCGCCGCCGCCGCCGCCGCCGCCTATTCCTAAAGCGCCGCCGTCGGACCGTTGTAAAAGAACAACGCCGATCAGGGCGAGAACAATAATGACATGTATCGTTAAAATGACTGCAATCATGGATCCGGCTTTTCTTGGCGGTACGCCCTCAGATAGGCGCTATGAATGGTAAAAGAAAGAGGAGCTATCTAGGAGATCATCGGTTGGCGGGCAAGTTCTTATTCCACAACCCAAAAATCATGTATTCTCATTGCGCCCTAAACCCGTCCCTCGCATTAATGAGCATTCTTCGCCATTTCATCGATGATTGCGATGATGGTTTCTGAATGTGAGTGATGCAGCGCGTGGCCGGTATTTGGGATCACCTCAAGGCTCGCGCCGTCGATCTGGCGCGCCAGCATCCAGGAATGGATTGTCGGGCTCACGGTGGTATCGTGCGAGCCGGTGAGGATCGCGGTCGGAATGCGAATCTCGCCATATCGGCGGCTCATCTCGATGACTTGCGGCTTGAGATTGGCGATGTCGGCGGCGTTCGCCTTAAAATCCTTTGGCCTGAATAAAAGGCTTAAACCCGTTTCTTCGTAATAGTTGGCGGGAGGCGCATCGGGCGCGAAAGACTCTTCAACGCCGTTCGGAGCAACAAGCTGACCGTATAATGGAATAATAAATCGACGCACCAATGGCCCCAAAATAGGTCGACTTGAGGCCGCGTTATACCAAGCGACGCCTCCTGGCCACTCATGACTGACCGGCGCCAACAAAACGAGTCCTGACATCTCGTCCTGAAATTCGAGCGTATAAGCCAACCCAACCGCACCGCCGAGGCTTTGCGCGACGACGATAGGCCGCTCCACGGCAAGCTCACCGAGAGCGGCGTGTATCAGACGAGCCTGTATTTGAAGGCGGTGACCGTTCTCCGGTCTGGTCGAGTATCCCCGACCCGGGCGGTCTATAAGAATCACTCGTCGGCGTTCGGCAAGGCGATCTCCCAACGCCAATTTCATGTCTCGCAAGTTGACGCTCGCGCCATGCAGGAGAACCAAAGGCGGCCCCTCAACTTCCCCTTCCGGTGATAGATCAACGACGTGGAGTCGTTGCCCTTCAACCTCGACAAAGCGTCCTAACGGAGGGGCGTTGCGTTCTGCAATAAACGAAAAGATCACGGAGAGACTGTAAAACAAACCGACGACACTTGCGACAAGCAAGAGCACAAATTTCGATTTCATCCGATTCGCCACAATTACCCCGCCGAAACTATGGAAAGGAAATCACTGGCTTTGAGACTGGCGCCGCCTACCAGCGCACCATTTACATCCTTGATCGCCAAAATATCATGTGCATTTCCAGGCTTTACCGACCCCCCATAAAGGATACGGACACCGGATCCGACGCGGTCTCGGATAAAACCGTGCATTTCAGCAATATCGCCTAATGTTGGAGTCAGCCCCGTCCCGATCGCCCAAACCGGTTCATAAGCGATAACCAATTCACCTTCTTCTTCAGGAAGAGAGCCGGATAGTTGTGCGCCAACAACATTGAGCGCCTCGCCTTCACCGCGCTGAGCTTCACTTTCCCCCACGCAGACGATGGGCGTTAGTCCAGCCCGGCGCGCGGCCATGGCTTTCGCCTTGACATCAGAATCGACCTCGTGGTGATCCGCGCGCCGTTCTGAGTGACCAACGATAACGTAAGACGCTCCCGCATCTGCGAGCATTTCTGCGCTGACATCACCTGTGTGGGCGCCCGATTCCCTCTCATGACAATTCTGTCCGCCGACAAAAATCACATCGCTGAATTCCTCAGCCATCTTGGCGAGCAAGGTCGCTGGCGGGCAGATCAAGAGATCTCGGTCTGACGCCGCCCCCCCGTCCAGACCGATCACCAGCCTTGCAACCTCCTCCAGCGAGGCCTGAATCCCATTCATTTTCCAATTGCCAGCTATCAACTTCTTCATGGCGACCCCTTTTTGTGGCGAGGTAAGCGAAGGCGCAGACCTTGTCCAGTTGCACCTGAAAAGACAAGCGCCACAATGCCTTGTCCCGAGGCGCCCTCGCGTCTACGATCCCGGCAAATTTCACAAGGCGGCGATCGGGTCGCCTTCACAAGCAGGACGGCATCAATGCTCAATCAAGTGCGTAGCGCTCTCAAAGGAGTTGTCGCGTGGTTCTTTGTAGTTCTTCTCGTGCTCGCATTCGCCCTCTGGGGCGTGCCGCAGCTGACGGACTTCACACGACAAGCCCCTCTCAGGGTTGGCGACGAAAGTTATTCCCTTCAAGCGCTGCAAACCGAGTTTAACAATCAGGTCCAAAGCCGGCGCAACGAAACGAACGGCGAATTTACACGTGCTGACGCGATTGCTGAGGGATTGCCCGATTTCGTCATCTCAACCATGGCGACCCGCTCAGTCCTCGAACAAGAAGCGGCTAGAATGGGCCTTGTCGCCCCAAGAGAATCTGTTCGTGATATTTTGCAAAAAGATGAGCGATTTCAAAATCCCAGTACGGGAAAATTTGATCGCTTCGTCCTACAGAGCATCCTGCAAAATTATAATTTAACGGTAAAACAGTTCGAGAGCAGAATACGGCAAGACCTATTGCGCGGTCAGATCATTGACGCCGCATCTGCTCGCGCGCCTGCGCCGCAAATTTTAGCAAATGCCCTCATGCTTCGACAATCAGAACGCCGACGAGTCGGATATCTCATCGTCTCCAATGAAATGGCCGGAGAAGCTGTTGCGCCGACCCCTGAAGACCTTCAATCTTATTACGAAGAAAACGCTGCAATGTTTACGGCGCCGGAATACAGATCTTTTACGGCGGTAATTTTACGTGAAGCAGATGTTAAAGAGGGACTGGAAGTATCCGAAGAGAAACTCAAAGAAGTCTATGATGGGAATCTGAAGCGCCTTTACGCATTCCCTGAGCGGCGCACGATTTACCAAATTACTTTTGAAACAGAAGCTGGAGCGCAAGCAGCAGCCGCCGGGTTGCGTCAGAATAAAACCTTTGAGGATATCGCCCTCGAGCAGGGACTATCGCTCGAAACACAAACCTTCTCAGAGATCCAAAAAAGCGATGTTCTGGATCCGGTTGTTGGCGAAGCAGCCTTCGACCCAAGTGTGGAGTCTGGCGCAATCATCGACCCTATTAAGGGTCTGTTTGGTTGGACCGTTGTCCAGATCGCAAGTATTACACCTCCAGAAACCAAGAGTTTTGAAGATGTACGTGAGGAAATAGAATCGCAACTCCTTGCACAAGATACGCGCCGTCGACTTTACGAATCTGTTGACGTCATAGAAAATGAGCGGGATTCGGGGGCCAGCCTCGCATCAGCAGCCCAGCAGGCCGAGATTGATGTCTTGACTTTTGGCCCCGTTGACTCGTTCAGCTTTAGCCCGGAAGGCGCCATTCTCGATGGCCTACCGGGAGAAGTTTTGACGGAAGCGTTCCGTCTGGATGAAGGTGAGGAGTCTGAAAACCTCGATCTGGACACACGGGACGGGTATTTCTTTGTATCGGTTGACCTCATAACACCGCCCACTCTGAAGCCTTTTGAAGACGTGCGTGACGACGTGCAAAATGCTTGGGTCGCTCAAGAACGGCGGAATCGTATCTCGGCGACTGTTCGCAGCATACGCGATGCCGTCGAGGCGGGAACAAGCTTTTCAGACGCCGCCGCACCGTACGAACGGGCGCCGCTTGAAGTATTACTAGACCGGCGCAGTGAAAATGAAGCGATCTCGGCTAATCTGAGAGATCAGGTCTTCTCGACAGAACTCAACAAACTTGTCTCCGGCCCGGCCGCGCTGGGCGAGTCGCAAATTATTGCTGAAGTCCGTGAGATCGGTTTTGCTCGTAATGAAATCGGCCCTGGAGAAATTGATCTCTTTAGACAATTCGTGGGGTATCAGCTCGATCAGGAACTTCTAGAGGCTTATGTCTCGACGCTGCGGGATGATTACGGCGTGCACATTGATCAAGCCCAACTTGACCTAGTCTTTTCCGAGGGGCTATGAGCCTTTCGCCCGAATTCACCGATTTTGAAAAAGCGTATACTGATGGAAATTCTCAAGTTATTTGGCGACGAATCGTCAGTGATCTTGAAACGCCAGTTTCCGCTTATTTAAAACTCGCGGCGGGCCGGGCGAATGCATTCCTGCTGGAATCGGTCGAGGGCGGCGAACAGCTCGGCCGTTACTCGATGATCGGCTTCAAGCCTGACGTCATCTGGCGGGCTAAGGGCGAGTTTGCCGAGATCAACCATGACGCCGCTGCCGAAAGCAGCGCCTTTTCACCCGAACCGGGCCCGCCGCTCGACAGCCTGAAGCGGCTCTTGAACGCGTCGCGCATTGAAATGCCGCACGGCCTGCCGCCAATGGCGGCTGGCGTTTTCGGTTATCTTGGTTACGACATGGTGCGCCAGATGGAGCGCCTGCCCGATCGGCCAGCGGATGGGATCGATATTCCCGATGCGGTTTTTATACGCCCAACGGTTATTGCTATATTTGATAACATTCGACAGGAAATCCTATTGGTCTCACCGGTGCGGCCAGAGCCCGGTCTATCGGCGCGTGCGGCCTATTCGCGCGCCGGCGAGCGCCTCGCCGATGCGGTCGGCGATCTGTCGGCGCCGCTCAACACCGCCGCCGGTCTTCACGCCGGCTGCAACGCAGACGCGATCGCGCCGGTTTCAAATACGACGGAGTCGGATTATCTTCAGATGGTCGCGCGCGCCAAGGACTATATCGGGGCCGGCGATATTTTTCAGGTGGTGTTGAGCCAGCGCTTTTCGGCGCCGTTCGCCGCGCCGCCCTTCGAGCTTTACCGGGCGCTCAGGCGCGCCAACCCCTCGCCATTCCTGTTTTTCCTGAACTTTGGCGATTACGCGCTGGTCGGATCAAGCCCGGAAATTCTGGTGCGGGTGCGCGACGGCGAGATCACCATTCGCCCGATCGCCGGCACCAGGCCGCGCGGCGCGACGCCGGAAGAAGATCTGGCGCTTGAAAAAGAACTGCTTGCCGACCCCAAGGAGCGCGCTGAACATTTGATGCTTCTCGACCTTGGCCGTAATGACGCCGGACGCGCCAGCGCCATCGGCTCGGTGCGCGTCACCGATCAGTTCATCATCGAACGTTATAGCCATGTGATGCATATCGTTTCGAATGTCATCGGGCGGCTGGCGCCGGGCGTCGATCCGGTCGATGCGGTCGCCGCCGGATTTCCGGCCGGAACCGTCACCGGCGCGCCGAAAATTCGGGCCATGGAAATTATCGACGAATTCGAAGCCGAGTCGCGCGGCGCCTATGGCGGCGCGATCGGTTATTTCTCGGCCGACGGCAATGTCGACACCTGCATCGCGCTCCGCACCGCGATCGTCAAGGACGCGGTCATGCATGTCCAGGCCGGGGCCGGCATCGTCGCCGATTCCGATCCGCAGGCGGAGCACCGGGAATGCGTCAACAAGGCGAAAGCCCTGTTTGTCGCCGCAAAATTAGCGCGCGCAACGAGCGGATCGAATTAAAGTAGCGAACGTTTATTCGCACCCATACCATCATTCGTGACGCATTCGCCGCTGCGCGGAGGCGATGGCGGGTCCATTTCCAGAATCGCACGCAAGCGGACGCCCAGCAGGCTGCCGGCAAAGCCCCAGATCAGCCACCACCAGCCATGCATCGAGCCGGAGACGACGCCGCCGAGGAAGGCGCCGATATTGCAGCCATAGGCCAGCCGGGCGCCGTAACCCATCAGCAGCCCGCCGATGACAGCGGTGAGGATATCGCGGGGCGAGAGCCGCCATTTCGGGGAAAAGCGGCCGGCGATGCTGGCCGCCGCCATGGCGCCGAAGATAATGCCGAAATTCATCACCGAAGTACGATCGGCGAAGACGCTGGCGGCAAGCTGGTCCTTGCGCCAACCTTGCCAGTAGCCCCAGTCGGCGACCGGGATGCCCACGGCGTCGAAAATCTTGGCGCCCCAGAGCGCGAACCCCGCCGTCACCCCCCAGGGCCGCTGAAACAGGACGAAACAGCCGATCCCGACCATCGCCAGCGCCACCGCGCCAGCGCGCAGGGACCATTTGCCCATGAGAAGCGACTGGGTCTCACGTTCCGGCTCCAGGGCGCCATGGGCGCGCCGCTCGATCACGACGGAGCCGAGCCAGATCGCCGCCAGCAGCCCCAGCAGCACCGCCAGCCCACCCAGCGGCCCGAACTCGCTGATCAGCGAAATGCCCCGAATGTTCGGGATGCCCGTCATCTGCGGCAGTTTTACCCAGAAATCGGGGATATGCGCCGTGGCCAGGACCGAGCCGAGGATGAAGAAGATCAGCGTGATGACCATGCGGGTCGAGCCGCCGCCGGCGGTGAACAGCGTGCCTGAGGCGCAGCCGCCGCCAAGCTGCATGCCGGCCCCGAAGGTGAAAGCGCCGATCGCGGTCATCAGCCCCATCGGCATGATCACCGGGTACATCTTCCAGCCGGTGACATCCTGATAGCCGATCAGCAGATAGGTCACCGCACAGGTCAGGCCGATCAGCACCATCTGGGCGCGCAGCCCGGCGCCGCGCCGCTCGCGGCTCATACGCCGCCATGCGCCGGTAAAGCCGAAGGAGGCGTGGTAAAGCCCGTAACCCGCCAGCCCGCCCAGAAGCGCGCCCAGGAAATAATTCACGCCCTCGCCGTCGAACCCGCCGCGGACGAAAAACGCGGCCAGCGCGACGCCGAACAGCGCG
>JAJFFW010000024.1 GCA_021776435.1 Parvularculaceae bacterium
CATTCAAGCCGCTCTCAAAGGTGTAACGTTGGGCAGTTATCCAATAGACGGCGACTTTAAGGGGGTCACTGTGGTTGCGCGGTCCGAAAATGCGGCGACAGCCGGCGCCGCTATCGACGCGGTCGCCGCCGCCATGCGCGCTGTAGGCGCCGAGCCTGTTTTTGAGGATCGGAAAAAATAATTGTGCCCGCGTGGGATGGCAATTTTATACGTGTGTATATATAAAACACCGTACAAAGAATAAAACGAAATGCGACGTAAAACAAAGTAGGCAATGAATTGTATAGCATGATCTGCTTTATAAATTGTCCTAATCCTGAGGAGCGATCCGTATGGATCACGTCGTGAAGGATGGTCGCTGGGCATGGTGCTTGCGGCCCATCCTTCGAGGCTCGCGGCTCATTTGGTTTGCCCGCCTTCGCGGGCAGGCGCCGCTCGCACCTCAGGATGAGGGGAGTGGTTGCAGCGAGTTTTGCGGGCGGCGGCTTGGGCGTTCTTCCCCCTAAACGAGGGAAGTTCCCTCTCCCCTCCCGTCCGCGAAGGCGGACAAAGAGTTGGGGGGAGAGGTGAAGTTCTGTGTGCGCTGCATGAGTTAGAGTTAATATAGGCGGGTATAAAGCGAAGTTAGAAAGCAGTTAGAAATCATGCTGAGCGTTTTTGACATCTTCAAGATCGGCATCGAGCCGTCGAGTTCGCACACCGTCGGGCCGATGCGCATTGCAACCCGCTTTCTGGAAGAGGCTGTGGATGCAGGGGTGTTATCCGAGACGGTGCGCGTGATCATTTCTCTGCATGGCTCGCTGGCGTTGACTGGGGCCGGGCACGGCCCATCCTTCGAGGCTCGCGGTTTGCGCCGCTCGCACCTCAGGATGAGGGCGTTGTTTGCTGTGAGTTCAGCAGGCGAGTGCTGCAACCTTTCGACAGACTCCACCCTCATCCTGAGGCGCCTTCGCGAAGCGAAGGCCTCGAAGGATGGACGGCAGGCGAAGGTGTTCGCGCCTATGCATGTTGAACGCGCGCCAGATCAAGGCTAGATTCCGCTTTCGCGGGAATGAGCGGGGGTAAGAACGCTCGCGCTTTCTTCATACGGTTGAACGGACATTGCGTTAACAAATAAACTGAATCCATGCTGAGCGTTTTTGACATATTCAAGATCGGCATCGGGCCGTCGAGTTCGCACACCGTCGGGCCGATGCGCATTGCAACCCGCTTTCTGGAAGAGGCTGTGGATGCAGGGGTGTTATCCGAGACGGTGCGCGTGATCATTTCTCTTCATGGGTCGCTGGCGTTGACCGGCGCCGGGCACGGCTCGGACAAGGCGGCGATTCTCGGCCTGTTGGGCGAGGCGCCGGATGTCGTCACGCCCGATGCGGCCGAAGCGATGGTCGCGCGGGTGCGCCATGAAAAGCGCCTGAAGCTGCACAATGGGCCGGAGATCGATTTTGATCCGCGAACGGATATAGAATTTCGCGGCGATATACTTCCGGAGCTTCACCCTAACGAAATGCACCTTGTATTGATGGACGCTGTGGGCGCGGCGCTTTTCGACCAGATTTATTATTCGGTCGGCGGAGGCTTTATATCGAGCGCCAGGCAATTGACCGCGCCGGCAAAGGACGATTTGATCGCGAAGCCGCAGCGGGGGCCGAATGCGTTTGCATCGTCCGTGGAGCTGCTCACACTTTGTCGGGAGCGCGAGAAGCAGATTCACGAACTGATTCTCGAAAACGAAGACGCGATGCGCCCGCGCCGCGAGACCGAAAATAATCTCGACGTCATCTGGCGCGCCATGCGCGATTGCATCGCGCGCGGCTTGCGGGTTGAGGGAACGCTGCCCGGCGGGCTGAAAGTCAAACGCCGCGCCCCGGGCCTTTATAGAAAGCTGCAGGACTCCCCACTCGCAAACGAACGCGAGCAGTTGTTCGACTGGCTCAATGTCTACGCCATGGCGGTGAACGAGGAAAACGCCGCCGGCGGACGCGTCGTGACGGCGCCCACCAATGGCGCGGCGGGGATCATTCCGTCCGTCCTCAAACATTACTGCGCCGGCGATGACGGTGAAAATATAAACCATATACGGATGTTCCTGCTGACGGCGGCCGGCGTTGGCATGCTGTACAAGCAGCGCGCCTCGATTTCGGGCGCTGAAATGGGCTGTCAGGGCGAGGTCGGCGTCGCCTGCTCGATGGCGGCGGCAGGGCTCGCGGCGGTGTGGGGCGGAACGCCGGGCCAGGTCGAACACGCCGCCGAGATTGGCATGGAGCATAATCTCGGCCTGACCTGCGATCCGGTTGGCGGACTCGTGCAGATCCCCTGCATTGAACGCAACGCCATCGGCGCGGTGAAAGCGGTGAACGCGGCCCGTCTTGCGCTGCGCGCCGCCGACGAGCCGAAAGTCTCGCTCGATCAAGTCATCGAGACGATGCGCCAGACCGGCCTCGACATGTCGCGCAAATATAAGGAAACCAGCGAGGGCGGTCTCGCCGTCAATGTGGTCGAGTGCTGATCCGCCGCGTCATGCGCCGGTCGCAAGGTGCTTGGCCTCGGCCCCCGATGAGTGCTACAGAGCCGGGCGCCTCGCGGACGTGGCGGAACAGGTAGACGCAACGGACTTAAAATCCGTTGGGCGAAAGCCCGTGTGGGTTCGAGTCCCACCGTCCGCACCACGCGCCTGTTGAGGGCCAGCTATGGGGATGTCCGACCATGCCTTCATTCAAACCGCCAGTTTTGGGCGATCCCTTGCCCGGCGCGCATTTCTCGCAGGAAGCGATCAGGCTCATGAGGCTGCGCCGTTCGGCGCCGGCCGATACGCTCGGCGAGCCCGGACCCGACGCCGATAGCCTGTGCGTCATTCTCGAGATCGCCGCGCGGGTTCCCGACCATCGCCGGGTGACGCCGTTCCGGTTTGTGGTTTTTGAAGGCGATGACCGTGTCAAATTCGGAAGTGTGTTGGCCGCATCATTTCAAGCGAATGAACCGGACGCCGGAGATGATCGCGTAAATTATGAACGCTCCCGATTTGAGCGCGCGCCGGTTGTGGTGGCGGTGATATCAGTCGTCGACCCTGACCATCGCACACCGCAATGGGAGCAGGTTCTCACCGCCGGCGCGGTCTGTCAGAACATGCTCATCGCGGCGAGCGCCCATGGCTTTGCCGCGCAGTGGATTACCGAATGGTATGCTTATGACGAGGCGGTCTGCGCCAGGCTCGGCCTCGGCGCCAATGAGCGTATCGCAGGATTCATTTATATTGGGACGGCGAAGGAAGACCCCAAAGAGCGCGCCCGTCCGCGTCTCGATAGACTCATTTCAAAACCGTTTCAGCAATGATCACATTCTGAGTAGAGGCAAAACTATGGAGAATGACGGATTCGCATGATCTTAATTAGTGTGTAGACTTTGCTCAGAACGCTCCTAAGCAGAAACTCCTGAAAGGGATATAATGAAGATTTCTCGTAATAGTATGATCGCTTTTTCTTCCGTAATGTTGTTGGCGGGCTGCGGGGCACAGAACGGCGCGACTGACGTTGAAACAGATGCTGGCGAACAATCCTCGATCAGTGAGGCCGATATTCAATCTACGGTCGATCTCTCTGCCGCGCCGTCCGGCGGATACATTCTTGATCCCAATCACGGCTATATCACCTTCAGTTACAATCATCAGGGGTATTCCAATCCATTTCTGCGTTGGGGTAGCTGGGATGCCGCGCTTAGCTGGGATGCGGAAAATCCGGAAGCCTCATCGATTGCCGTTTCCATTGACGTAAGCTCGATTGACTCAGGTGTCGATAGATTTGACGGCCATCTCCAGGGCGAGGACTTTTTTGACGTTGCCAACTACCCAAAAATTAGTTTTGTCAGTACAGGGCTAGAGCCAACAGATGTGAATACGGGCGTGTTAACAGGCGACTTGACTATCAAGGGTCAAACCCATCCGGTTACTCTCTCGGTTACAATAAACAACGCGGGTGAGGGGCGTGATAAAATAGGGAAACTCGGATTTTCAGCCCGCGGAACGGTGAAACGTTCAGATTTTGGGATTGACAAATATGTGCCGTTTGTCAGCGATGAGGTTGACGTGATCATCGAAGCGGAATTTGGGTCCGCCTCAACTGAAGAATAGGTGTTATGACCAAGCAAATGCATTCACGATATTCGGCAATCGCGATCGTTTTTCACTGGACGATCGCAATTCTTATCGTTGGGCAGATTGCCGGCGGGCTTTTCATGGTGAATATTCCCGATGAAGAGGCGAGCCTGAAATTTCAGGTTTTCCAACTGCACAAATCCTTCGGGATTACCATTTTGTTGTTGTCGGCGCTGCGGGTATTGTGGCGGCTTGGCCATCCCGTACCGCCCTTGCCTGCCGCCATGGCAGGTTGGGAAAAATTCGCAGCGCGTTTAACCCATAGGCTGTTCTATTTCTTGCTGTTTGCCATTCCAGTTTTAGGCTGGGCCGTGGTTTCAGCGTCGCCGCTCAATCTGCCGACCGTCCTTTTCGGTGTTGTTCCATGGCCGCATATGCCGTTTTTTGACGGTGTTGTGGATAGAAAAGCGCTTTCAGAGATGCTGGCGGGGGTTCATGAATTCCTCGCATTTGCGACCGTAGGGCTGTTGGTTCTTCACATCGGCGCTGCGCTCAAGCATCATTTCTTAGATCGCGATGACGTGCTTTCGCGAATGACACCTTTCGTGAAACCAAGAGGATGAACGCCGTGATCAGGATGTTTGCTGCTCTTATTATGGGAGCGATCCTTGCGGTTTCAGCTTGTAGCGAAGACGCTCAATCTGAGACGAGCCTTGTTAATCAGGAAGCTGATGGTATCGCTGCGGCATCGCTCGCCAGAGATAGTTGGGTTGTCGACAAAAATGAAAGTCACCTCAGTTTTGTTGCAATCCAAACAGGGGATGAATTCACGGGTGAGTTCGAATCTTTTGACGCAACAATTCATTTCGACCCTGCCAATCTTGATGAATCAAATATTAATGTATCGATAGAATTGAAGTCGGTTCAATCTGGCGACCGCCAACGCGACTCGGGGCTGCGAGGGCGGGACTGGTTTGACACGAAAACATACCCTTTAGCGCGCTTCGTTTCAGACGAAATTGTAGCAGTCGATGGCGATCTTTATGAGGCGCACGGAACACTGGAAATGCGAGGGGTGACTAAAGATGTTGTGCTCCCTTTCTCACTTGTTATTGATAACGGCGTTGCCAAAGCGAATGGTGAACTGGCCCTCATTCGCACCGATTACGGTGTTGGGCAGGGCGAATGGGCGAGTGATTTGTGGGTTGGCTTTGAAGTGAAAGTTGTGGTCGAGATATTGGCCCATCTGTCGCCATAAGGGCGAGACCGTGTTTGGCGTGGCGCGCTCGTTCCGCTTCATCCATTAAAATGAACGCCCGTCCTGAATAAAGGATCGATCATGAAGCTTGCCTCTTTGAATGAAGGCCGTGATGGTCGTCTCTTGATTGTCTCGCGTGATTTGTCTCGCTGCGTGAAAGCGCCGGCGGACATCGCCCAGACCCTTCAGGCGGCGCTCGACGATTGGTCGCGCACAGCGCCCGCGCTTGAAGATATTTCCAATAGGCTCAATGCGGTGGAGATAAAAGGTGAGCCATTCGAGGAAGCATCATGTTCTTCCCCTTTGCCGCGCGCTTATCAGTGGGCTGATGGCTCGGCATATGTCAATCATGTTGAACTCGTGCGAAAAGCGCGCGGGGCTGAGATGCCTGAAAGCTTCTGGAGCGACCCTCTCATGTATCAAGGTGGCTCAGATGCATTTTTAGGACCCCACGATGATATCGTCATGCCGACCGATGAAGGTTGGGGGATTGATATGGAGGGCGAGGTCGCCGTTATTACGGATGACACGCCGATGGGTGTCAGCGCACAGGGAGCGGGTGATCACATCAAACTTCTTATGTTGGTGAATGACGTATCACTGCGTGGATTGATTCCCGGCGAACTCTCGAAAGGGTTTGGTTTCTTCCAATCGAAACCATCTTCTGCATTTAGTCCGTGTGCGGTGACACCAGACGAATTAGGCGCTGCCTGGAAGGGCGAAAAGGTAAATTTGCCGCTGCTGGTTCGGTTAAATGGGCAAGCGTTTGGTCAGACCAACGCTGGTGTCGATATGACATTTCATTTTGGACAGTTAATCGCACATGCGGCAAAAAGCCGGCCGCTCGGAGCAGGCGCCATTATCGGTTCCGGAACGGTTTCGAACAAGCTTGATGGCGGGCCTGGCAGACCTGTTAAAGATGGCGGTGCGGGTTATTCGTGCATCGCCGAAATTCGAATGATCGAAACCATCGAATCCGGCGCCCCGAAAACGCCGTTTATGAAGTTCGGCGATCGGGTTGAGATTGAAATGCTGAATGAAGCCGGACAATCGGTATTCGGCCGGATCGAACAGACGGTCGCCAAATACGAGCGTTAGAAGCGTTCGCGATAAGATTGACGCTAAAGTTCACTCCTTTGCCCCCTCCGTCTCGCCCGGAACAAGTCCAGGCTCGACACCTCCCCCGCAAGCGGGGGGAGGAATAGAGTGCATTTCACTACACGGGCAATTCTTACCCCGCTTGCGGGGGAAGTGCCGAGCGCAGCGAGGCGAAGGGGGTGAAAGCCAAATGACACAGTCAAAGCGCGAATTACTTTGACCTTTGCCTCACCCGGCCGGGCGCATCACGGCTTTGACTTCGAGAAATTCCTCGAACCCGAGCTCCCCCCATTCGCGGCCATTGCCTGACTGCTTATAACCGCCAAAGGGTGCATTGAAATCAAGGCTAGCGGTGTTGATCTGGACATTGCCTGCGCGCAGTCGCCGAGAAACTTTCGCTGCGTGTCCGACATCGCCCGACTGAACATAGGCGGCAAGACCATAAGGCGTATC